>DTSC01000375.1:0-4384 GCA_012965625.1 Flavobacteriales bacterium
TGATTTATCTGCCCATGAAAAATTTAGCGGTAAAAAGCTGCAGTATTTTGATAGTGAAGCCAATGAAAATTATACGCCCTATGTGGTTGAGACTTCCATGGGACTGGACAGGATGGTTTTAGCTATCATGTCTCATGCCTATACTGAAGAGGTGCTGGAAGATGGCAGTACGCGGGTGGTAATGAAAATTCCTGAACCGCTGGCTCCGGTAAAAGTGGCCCTGTTTCCTTTGGTAAAAAAAGATGGCCTTCCGGAAATTGCAAGGGGAATAATGGACGATCTAAAATTGGATTTTAATTGCCAATATGAGGAGAAAGACACGATAGGAAAAAGATATAGAAGGCAAGATGCGATCGGAACGCCATTTTGCATTACAATTGATCACCAAACTAAGGAAGATAATACAGTTACTGTAAGAGAGCGGGACAGCATGTCTCAAAAGAGAGTGGCAATTTCTGGTTTAAGAACGGTAATTGAGGAGCGGATTAATATAAATTCATTTTTTAAATCTAAGCTATGAGAAATTTTATTTTTGCACTGGGTTTTTTAGTCTTCACTGCTTCCTGCTCCAGGAAAGCTGTTCCCATTGCCACTGAGGATAAGACGGCCCCAAAAGAGGTAATTATTAATTATCAGCAAGAAGGCTATATTCCTGCAAACATTGTTGATATGACTGGTTTGGATGGCTGTAACTATATGATAAAGCTTGACAATGGCAAGAAATTAGAGCCAGATAAGCTGGAAGATCAGTTCAAACAAAACGATCTGCCGGTTTGGATAAAGTATTCCATCCCAAAATCTGCAATGGGTATTTGTATGTCAGGACAAATGGTGATATTAACTGCCATTCAAAAGAGATAATGTCCTCATACTTGCCAATTAGATCAAGGTAAGCTTGCAGCTTGGCCTATTGAACATGAATCTTAAACGACTGGTCTGAATGGTCTCCTTTAACGTTAAGGAAATAGACACCTTGATTCAAATTCTCAAGATTTAATTGGAATTTCTTTTGGCCATTGAAGCTTCTTTCTTCATTGATCACCTCTTGGCCAAGTAAATTTCTTAACGACAATTCAAAACTATTACTCTCAATTTTATCACCAAAGACAAGGGTAACAATTCCTGAATTCGGATTTGGATAGACCTTTGTTACCAATGGGGCTTTATTCTGATTAATTCCTGTTGGTAGCGGAACTCCGTTATACTTTATATATGCCGAATCCGCTGTTTCTGTAATATCCGCCAGATCATCACCTGCCATGATGGCAAAAGCAACAATTACAGAATCTCCTGCCGACAAGGTAAAAGGTCCGGTAGAAACAACATTACATACGTCTTTACCAACTCCTGAGCCTCCAGAAGTCAGGTCTATGGTGCTCAATGAGGTGTATTTTTCAGGTGTGCCATAGGTCGTGTTGGGATATACGCCACCCCCACCTGGATCATCCGTGGCATTATTGAACATTGCGTTATGAATGAAACCACCAGAAGTGGATACTACTTGCATACCTGCCCATACTCCAGAAGTTTGGGTGTCATATATATAACCCAATCTGCTCCCCTGAACAGTCCCCCCTTTGTTCTGTGCGTAATCATTTATATCCCAGTCGGCGAACAATCCTGCATATACATCACTTAATGTGCCTCCGGAATTATTTTTGATATTATATTCTACAATTACATACTTTCGGTGGCCTGTCTCACTCCAGGCAAATGCCTTGTGGCCTACATCAATTCCCAGAGGAGACGAATTGCTGGCATCATTAAAGTCGCCTTCGCAGTCAAACTCAGAAAAGACCGGCACTGGAAGTCTTTGCACATTATTTACAGAAACAAAATCTTGATCAGTTCCTCCTCCGGTGGTCCTTACGTTGTCAGAAACATTGGAAGAAATACCAATCATTAAGCCACAGTCAAAAAGGATATTGTCTCCAGTACCCTGCAAATTGTAGGGATAGATGAAGCCTAATCCTTCCTGCTGAATACTGAAGTCGTTGAAGCCAGTCAGGCTTTTACTGGTTATAGAGGTTGCAACATCATTAATCGCAATGTTTATATAATCAACATTGATTATTATCTGGAAGAATATTGAGGTGTTGTAGGTACCATCTGTAAGGGCTAATTCAAAAGTAACTTTCTCATTAAAACTTGCACCCGGCAATATTTTTACCAAATATGGATCTGAAATGTTATCTGCTGTCCCACCGAATGCTCCCAAAGTACCCAGGCTAGTGTTGCCGTCAATGATGTTGACATTGGCAGATGATGCAGTTAGGGTGGCTGTTATGCTTCCTGTTGGAAATAAAAAATTGGTGTATATACCATCAATTACCAAGGTATCTCCAATAACAAATGCCTCATCATTTCCATCTGTAACATTCCTTTCTGTCATTATAACAGAAGGTTTTGTGACACCACTTACAGCAGCGAAAGCATTTACCCTGCCAGCTCCTAGCTTGTCCTGATAATCAACATTGTTTACCGAATAGATATCATCGCATGTTACTTTAAGTTGCTCGCCGACTTGAATTGCATCTAAAAAGCTCAATTCTGATCTGATCAGTGCAGCACAGCCAGCAGCTACCGGTGAAGCCATGGAGGTTCCACTATTATAACCATAATTGCCACCATTTACAGTAGCATAAACGAAACCTCCTGGTGCACAAACATCAATATTGTAGCCAAAATTTGATGAAGGGTCTATATTGTCTGATGAGCCCGTCCACGCTACATTAAGAACATGATTGTAGCTGGCAGGATAAAAGATATCTTCACTTCCATCATTTCCTGCTGCAGCCACAACCAAGGCGTCCTTATTAATAGTGGCATAGTCAATAACGTCTTGTCCCAGCTGGCCACCACCCTGCCCACCCCAGGAGCAATTTATTATATCTGCTCCATGGTCAGCAGCATAGGCGATTCCGTCATATCCATATGTCAGGTTGGCGTCACCTGCTCTTATAGGCAATATTTTACAATTAAATCCAGGCCCTGCAACACCTGTTCCATTGTCTGTTGCTGCTGCTGCACAACCAGATACATGTACCCCATGGTCACTTCCAACAACCTGTGGGTCATTGTCGTCATCTTCAAAGTCCCAACCTAAATTGTTGTCAATGTAACCATCCCCATCATTATCTGAGCCGTCAATGGGGTCTCCCGCATTGTGTTTGTATTGGGTCATTAGGTCAGGATGGTCAGTGTCTGCTCCTGTATCAACAATGCCAATAACAACATTGGTGTCTCCTTTGGTAATATCCCAAGCTTGGTATGCTTTAACTTGTCCAATATGATATTGAGAGCCAACCTGTGGATCGTTGGGTGTATACGTCAGCTGATAAATATAATGTGGTTCGACATATTCAAATATGCCTAATGCATATAATTTATTGATAACCTGCTCAACGCCCAAATCAGCAGTATACTTGAACTCATAAATAAGGGTCAGGTTTGCATAATCCATCCCATATTTATTTTTTTTCTTTTCGGGTCTCTTTGCAAAAGGAAACTTTTTCTTTATGCCTGTTGAGCCAACCTCATTTAATTGCTCCTGAAGAGATGAGATGCTTACCTGGTCTAGGGTGCAATATGGGACATAATCTTGTTTAACCTTAAAAATTATGGTCTTTGCCATATAGTCATCCTCAGTGACTTTTGGCGACATTTTGAAATACCTAGTAGAAGGTTGGAGACCATTATCATAGGCTTTAGCATTATTGTTTCCTGCTCCAAAAAAGAATAGGCCAGTAATAATTATAGCAAAGCATGTATGCAAAATAAAATTTCTTGATTTCATAATATTGTTCATTTTTATCTGGCGAAAAGCCACTAATCCATTATATAATATTAAAAAGAGTCAGCAATATATAAAAAATTTGTTGAAACTGACAATTCGAATTAGAGGAACGAGGTTGGATTATTGCCAATTCGTTAGCTGGCCATATATTTTATACTCTAGCTTTGCAATTAAAGGACACTCACTTTTTTTGTGATTGTTCCAGAGGTATTGGAAATGCGGATAAAATATACTCCTGAACTACATTGGGATAGGTCTAATACATGGTTAGAAATGTTTTCAAAGAATTGTGTCTTAACGATTTCACCATAAATATTATATACAAGAAGTCTTGTCTCTTTGTAATAGTTGCCTGAAAAAGACATGTTGACCATCCCATCCTCAGATGGGTTTGGGTATATGTCTACAGCCGAAATTTTTGCTGATTCTGCTATTCCAACATTTACAAGCGTAAGGGAATTACAGCTTGCAGATGAAACACAACCCTGGTCAGAAGTAACCGTTAAGCATGCCTGGTATGTACCATCAGCTTGGTAGTTGTTTATTGGGTTTTGTACAATGGAGGTATTGCCATCCCCAAAATCCCAG
>DTSC01000375.1:4394-7712 GCA_012965625.1 Flavobacteriales bacterium
ACTGAAGTAGTGGTTGATATATCAGTAAAAGTAGCCAAAAGGTTTGTTGCGGAGGAAGTAAACGAGGCGATGGGCACAGGATAAAGGCTGATTATCAATGAATCCGATGCAGCCAAACACGCACCTGCTGGGTCATCACTTGTCAGGGTTAGTGTAACAGTTCCAGCAGCCATGTCTGCAGAACCTGGGGTATAGGAAGCGTTCAATAGAGCGCTATTATCGAACGATCCGTCTCCAGAACTTGACCATATTGCAGAGCTGGCACTACCACCTATGGAACCGGAAAGTATTGCTACTCCTCCTGCACAAAATGTTGTGTCAGTTCCTGCAAATACACTGGCTGCCGCGTCTATTGTTATAATAACTTCATTAGCAGGACCTAAGCAAGAGCCCATTTCTGCAACATAAAAGGTGTCTGTAGCTGTTGCTCCAGAAATAAAAGGACTTCCAACACCAATTGTATCTGTTAATAAGGGATCTGAAAACCAATACAATGTATTTCCAGTTCCTGCTGCGGTCAGTACTCCAATGGAGTCTCCCTGGCAATAGGTGCCAGAGCCACCAACAGATGGGGCAGGAGGTGCTCCTGCATCAAAGATACAATGAGGCCCAGTACTTGAGATACAAGAGTTAGAATCTGTAATTGTAAGGCTGTAGCAATCTGAAGGAACCAGTAAGAGGTCTGCATTGTTTCCCACTACATTAGACAGGCCGTCTTCCCACAAGTAGGTTAAAGGACTTGCACCTGAAATACTTATTCCGGTAATATTGCCATCATTGTTACCGCAAGTGCTGGAATCTATAATCATACTGCTGATGTTTATATTAGGGCCTTGGATAAAGCTTATGAAAAGTGTGTCTGTGACTGAATTACAATTGCCATTATTTGTTGAAGTGAGGTTAATGCTGACCATGCCTGCACCTGTATCTGCAGTATCAGGTACGTAACAAGCATTTAGGTCTGTATCAGATGGAGAAAAGGTGCCTGATCCTGATGTAGTCCAAATTCCGGTATTTGTAGATCCGGAAACAGAGCCTGCTAGCACAATACAATTACTAGATGCACATACTGTTTGATTGGCTCCTGCTGCTACAATGGGGATAGCTGTTATAGTAATTTGCAGTGTGAACGTATCTGTATTTAAACTATCATCTACAATTGCCAAGGTAACATTATAGGTGCCTGCAGATGTGTAAATATGGCATGGATGCTGCACCGTGCTATTATTTCCATCATCAAAATCCCAGAACCAGGTATTAATTGTTCCTGCACCGGCGGTTGAGAGGTCTGAAAAACACGCACTATCTGTAATGCAAATTGGTGAATTACTTGAAAAGCTTGCTGTTATTGCTTGTGCGCAGGGTGTCATGGTATGGCTTCCTAAATGACTAAAGTCATTTTGAGCAAACACACTCCATTCATTGGCTCCATCAGACCAATACAATTCGCCCTGCTGGATAGATGGTTTTCTAACAAGTGTATATTCGCTCGTTGCACCCGTATCTACCAGCCAGTTAGTTCCCGGGTCAACACCCCATTCTCCAAATTTATCAATCGTGTCTCCGCTTATAATATTTACAATTGCCAATGCATCATCTCCATTGAAAAAGGTCAGTGAGCTGCTTGTATCCCCTAGCGGTACTAAATTAAGGGAATCGCCACCAGCATTTACGATAACAAAGACATCATCAGGCGCCAGCATGCCATTAAAGGAATAGCTGTTGATGGTTCCTGGCCCATTGGTTCTTTTTAAAAATGTGTAGTTGTTTAAATTAACTGTATCTATTGTTGGATTATAAACTTCCAGCGCTTTATTATTGGAGCTTCCTTCTACATACTCAGAATAGAAAATGTCTGAGCAGGAAGTTAAAACGACATCATTTCCATTAATTGTTATCGTGAGTACTGAATCATTGCCAATTGTTACACCTTGAGATGCATTTTGCAGCATTAGTACAATGTTTTCTGCACCTTCAGGTATTGTATCATTAATGATTGTAATTGAAGTACTTTGGTTGCTAGAGTCATTGGGAAGAAAATTTAATGTCTGAGGAGACGTATAGCTGAAGTCCAAGCCTGAGGTAGCCGTTCCGCTTACATAGACAACATCCACTGAGAATGTGCTCGAAGGACTTGGATTAATAATAGATACTTCTATCGTCAAAACCCCTGCGCTTTCTTCTATGTTCATTGCAGATGTAACAAAAGCAATGGTTGTATCCCCCTGGCAGAATATTTGACCACTATTCATCTGATCAGGTGTAGCATTAATAGGTCCAGACCATGTAAAGTCATCATAAATGACTCCAGTTCCAAGAAGTTGCAGCGAGGTGCCAATAGCAGAGCCAACTTCCGATACTCCAATATCTATCGATGTCATTCCTGCAGCTGGCCCATCAATGGCCGTAATGGTCCCTTCATAACTCAAAAACTGTACTACATCAGAATTGCAGGTGTTATGTAAGCCAATTGCATCTGAAGGCCCATTTTGAATCCCTGAAATTGGAAACCAAACTACGCCATAACCACAACCCATGTCTGGTATGGTTCCAGACAACGTTGTAGCAGGGTCTTCCAAGCTATCTGCACCATTATAAAAAAGCAATGAATAACAAGACAAATCAGTACCGGCAGGTCCTGCAACTTCAACACCTTCCCCCTGATCTGTTCCAGAATTGTCATAATGGATCTCATTGATGTATAAAGAATCGACAGCTAAGACGGTTATCGTTCCAGACATTCCGACTCCACTAGGAGCACCGTGGAAGGTGCAATAGTAGTTATACGTACCTGGCGATTGTATTTCTGAAGAAAGTAGTGTATTGCTTGTAAAGGTTGTCCATGCTCCATTATCTTGTGCGACCGGATGGTTAGGGCTCATCCCAAAGAACATTACAGAATCTCCGGAGTTAATCGTTAGATTGCTTGGAATAAATGTAAAGCCAGATATAGTGATGGTGTCAATGTTTGCCATTGCCTTATTGCCAGAGAGCATGAAGGAAAAGAGGTAAATTGACAATAATAGGAAAGTCTTTGATTTCATGGTTTTATGATTGTTAGTTGTAAAAATAAATTAACATGTAAATTAAGGACATTTTATTATCTAATAAGATAACCAGGACAAAAATAAGCTAATAATAAACAGTTTATTTGTTGTTGTAATCTGACATTGTTCTGTCTGAACCAAGTGTACAAAAAGAAAGAATCATTTTCTTTGCCATTTCCTTGCGGTCATTGAGGGCTTTTTCTTCTTCCTTGGTCCAACCACCAAGTACAAAGTCAACCTGGGTTCCCTTATTAAATTCACTACCAATCCC
>DTSC01000376.1 GCA_012965625.1 Flavobacteriales bacterium
GCTTGCCTTGTTCCTCGATACCAATTTCCCTGGGGGCCACCGGTTCATCCAGCATAAATGTGGTGATATTTGCTGTGCTGGCTATCTCACAAGTTCCGAAATTATCCAGACCAAAGGTGCGGTATCGGTTTTTGTCCCAAATACAAGAACCTGTGCCGCCACCTACTGCGAGAATGTCTGGTCCCCTGGCACTTAACTGGGTTGCCATGAGGATCTTAAGCTCTCCAGTAGGTGCATTGCCGTTATTACTCATAAAATTATCCAATAAAACCAGGCGATCGGGATTGGGTTCCGACTCAGGATCCTCAGCCACATTGGTAATATTGGACAGATCTGCAATAGTAATGCCTGCATTATTATTGCCGGTAATAATATTATTCTCGATGGTCACCTCATCGGCTGCCATAATTAAAATTCCAGTACCGCTGGGAATCCCGGCCACAATTGATCCAGGTGCACCAAAATTCTCGTGGTTATTATTGATCACAAAATTGTTCCTTACAATTATATCAAAGCAGGTTTTAATGGGCAGCCCCGGAGTAACAAAAACCAATATGCCACCCGTATTGTCATGCGAGTAATTGTTCTCTACCAAACAATGCCTGGAATTCTCAATCTCTATCCCCGCAACATTTTCATAGGTCTCATTGTGCAATACATCCACATTATCACACATACCTACATAGATGGCTGCATCTTCAATACCCGAAAGGATATTGTGTTCTATCAATCCATTTTTGCCAAACTGGGGAAAGATGCCATAAACACCGGCATCAACAATCCAGTTATTGCGCAGCACAAAATTATTTCCTGCCTGCCCCATAATTCCATTACCCTTATAGTTGACGATCTTGAAGTTCTCGATGCTGATGCCATTACCGGAATATAAAAAAGCATCGTTCAGCTCTTTTTCTCCATCCAATACTGGCCATGCCCCTTCAATTATAATTCCCTGGAACTTAATGTCGTCCTTATCGATATACACCGTCTCTTTATAGGTTCCCGGAAATACCCGGATCAGGTCTCCTGGTTCTGCAGCCTTTACGGCATCCTGTATGGACCCCCCATCTTTCACCTCTATGATCTCTCCACTAAAAACCTGACTAAGGCTGGTATCGGATTCTGACAGGCCTGGAGTTTCTTCACTTTTGACCTTAAAATAATTGGGTGGTACCGGTGGGCCAGGGGTAGGTGTCTTGCTTGTAAGCAGGAACTTCCCCACCACAATACCAAGACTAAATATTACCAATAAGATCAGGAGTTTTTTTGATGTTTTCATGTTTGAATAGTTGTTGAGGCTAAAACTAGCATTTTATGTTGAAACCATTGGTTTTAATCCAGATGGCAGCTGTTTTGGTATATGGGGTTTAAAACGTTCATCAGTCAATGTTTTTAAAAAATCAACCAGCCGGTCGAGCTCATAATTTGTTAAATTGGGGTTCCATATATGCCAATGCAGCATGAGGTTTTCTTCTTCAGGGACCGCATGTCCCCTGCCTCCTGTATAAAAATCCATCGTCTCCCTTAATGTGGCAAAGGTTCCTGAATGCATATAGGGTGCAGTAAGATCAATATTCCTCAAGCTCGGCACCTTGAATCCAGCTCGTAGGGAAGACTTATGAAAGATCTTCTCTGCTCCGACATCTAAGGGCATTCCGGCAGGTTCTGGTGTACCAAGTACTGCAATCTGCTGATTGGTAAATAGTGGAGGGGTATGACATTCAGCACATCGTGCTACAAATGAGCGAAACACATTCATGCCCTCTATTTCCTTATCAGTCAGCGCCTCATGATATCCATGTGCATAATGGTCGTATCGGCTATTGAGTGAGATGAGCGAAGTTTCAAAAGCGGCAATTGCTAAATGTATATCATTGAGCTGAATTTGTTCGGCTGAGGTATTGGGAAATGCCTGCTCAAAGAGTTGACGATAGGCCGGTATACCATTTAAAGTAGCCACCAGGTTTTCAGGGGTGTTGCCCATCTCCTCTTTTGAATATAAGGGCCCAGCCATTTGTTCCTCCAAAGACTTTGCCCGGCCATCCCAAAAGAACTTTTGCAAAAATGCCACAAT
>DTSC01000377.1 GCA_012965625.1 Flavobacteriales bacterium
AATTCATTCTTATTTACTTTGACAGATGGCTCTCTAAGATAATTGGTTCCATTAATAATCAACTTCCATCCGTCATAGCAGATTCCCGTTTTATCCGCGTAAATACTTTCCATGTAGGCTTCACGCCCTTTATCATTAGGATTTTTGATTAGTTTAAGTATTGACTCACCTCTAAAAGTATCTGGTTTTGGAATCTTTAAAAGATTTAGGAAAGTTGGAGCGATATCTATTGTGCGCACAATTTCATTTAATACAATTTTTTCTTCCAGACCTGGAACTTTTATTATTAATGGAACGCTAATTTCTGAATTGTAAAGTGTGCTACCATGTAAATAATGGCCAGTAGATAGAGGAAAACCAGGCCTTTGAGTAAATGAAACACCTTCTGTAAAGCCAGGAGCCTCACCCAGCATTTCTCCATGGTCCGCTGTCACTGCTATCACCGTCTGAGAGAAATCGGTGTGATTCTTTAGAATCGAGATTAAATCTGAAAAGATTAGATCAAATTCCTTAACCGCACTGTTGTATAAATTTTTGGCCAAGACTGTATCTCCTGAATGCTCAGGGGTATCCCAAGGTCCAGGATTTGTGGAGAAAGTATGAATGTCAAAATAATGAACCCATAAAAAAAAAGGTTTATCGCCCTTTTTCTTTAACCATGATTCAACCTTGAGATTTATTTCATGGCCTGAAATTCTATGCTTGAGACGCCGAATTAATTTTAATAACGAAAAAATATTTAAAAGATTGAAGCGACCTATTCCTGCTTTCCTCAGCCAAGTATATCCCTTTATATGATCATAAAACTCCATGAACCCCTCGTCAAAGTCAAAATATTTATTTAAAGTTTCAACGGATGGAAAGCCAACCGTGTTATATTTTTGTTTCAATAAACTTACGAAAGACAAGTTTTTTTTATTGTTTTTTTCTCCAACAAACCTTACTCCATGTTCATATGGATTCTGGGACGTGAATATACTTGCTATACTAGCTGATGTTGCGGAAGATGTTGTAAAACAATTTTGACAAACAAGGGCTTCTCGCGATATCTCATCCAATGCTGGAGTCAGATTGTCCGTATTTCCGTAACAGCCTAAAACGTCCGTTCGAAGAGCATCTACCGTTACTAGTACAATATTTTTAGGGTGTTGCATGGCCGTTTTTCCTACCGTGTTCTACCTGGTGCTAATTCATCCCGTATATACTTTGACATTGCTTTAAAATTTAGTAAGTCTGCAAAAAAA
Organism: Flavobacteriales bacterium; assembly: GCA_012965625.1. Taxonomy (GTDB): domain Bacteria; phylum Bacteroidota; class Bacteroidia; order NORP154; family NORP154; genus UWMA-0041. Next base: position 1,245 of record DTSC01000377.1, read on the forward strand.
TCCACATCACTTCTTTTGATCTCACCCAGAAAATAAATGATTAATAAATATAGTCCAAACACAAGGAAAGGACTGAACAAGATTAATGGGAACTCTTGGAGATAAGTCCCGAGGTTCATAAATAAAAAGGCTACTATAAATCCAGAAAGAAAATGCTTCCAGAGATTCACAAACAATGATGTATTCGTTATAATTTTAATGGAATAAAGCATGATAATGGTATTTAATAATAAAGACAAAAGATAGGTTAGTGCAGCACCTTCTACGCCCAAACCCAACATAGTATAGCCCCAAATTTCTTCAGGTATAAAAATAAGATTTAAAACTGTATTAGTAACTAAAATCTGTAAATTTAAAAATAAACCAGTTTTAAGATAGCCTCCAGATACAATCTGTGATGTATATACCAATCTTAAAGAATTTACATAGCAAGCAACTAGCAAAATCCTAGCTGCATTTATTGATGCTATAGCATCCATTCCAAATAGGAAAGTAAATACTGACTCTGAGAAAATATAAAGAAAAATAATTGTGGGAAGAAGAAACATAGATATATATCTGACTGATTTGTTAGTGATTGCCTCTATCCTTCTATTATCTTTTTGCATATGAAGACCTGCAAATACGGCAAAAATCATAGCTGAGATAGTTGCAGGAATAATCAATAGAAATCGCGTCATTCTTTCTGGAATAGCATAAACTCCAACTTCATAACTTCCTAAGAAATACTGCAACATTATTTTATCTATACTTTTAGAATACACTCCGACAAAAGCTATAAACATGACTGGAAACGCAAAGGCTGCATAATTTCGAATATA
>DTSC01000378.1 GCA_012965625.1 Flavobacteriales bacterium
GGAATTATCACTGCCATTTAAGGCATGTGCATCTACCCCCATGGTATAATCAACCAAATTTAAAAAACCCAGGTACTCCATATAATCTTTAAATGCACTTAGATGGTAAAAGCTGTTGACATCCTCAAATTCCTGCTGGGAACGCGTATAAGAAAACATTGGTGTTTCACTAAAGGCAATCGTGGTAACTGGACCAGAAAACTCCTGGATCTCCACATAAGGGCTGCTCAATCTGAAGGTATCGTTATTAAAGTCAACGGACATGGTTACCTCATACAGTTCTGCATTAAGTTCGGTATTGTCTCCATCTGAATTATCTGAATAGGAGCCTCCATAAACCTGTTCCGCTGAGGTCAACGGATCAGGAAAAAACACCTTAGCAGAGACTATAGAGTCCTGCATGAAATAGCGATTCAGGTCCTGTATATAGAGCACCTCTCCCTGACTATTCAGGATTACCTCATAGTTACTATGGTCTTCTTCCCATACAGTAAGAAGTTTCACCGGCAGAAGAGAACCAGCACGGCTGAAATAAACAGATTCTTCTGTAAACCTGATCATCCCCCTTAATTGACCAACAAAATCATTGACTATTGCCAATGTAGGGAAATCCTTATTTACGAATCCTTCCATTGCGTATGAATTATCAAATAATGACCTGATATTTCCTTCCAAATCCAGATTTACTTTAATCTGAGAATGATAAACCGGCACCCCTTTTATCAGCTGCCTAAAGGCATAATGTACTCCCGCAAGGCTTCTCTTCTCCTCAAGCAAAACAATATCGCTCTGATCAGAAATAAACCCTTTGTCCATAAGATAATCTCTAACGGACTCTTCACTAGTACTTCCAATATTAATGTGCTTATAAGAAGATCTCACAGATCCTAAGAGCTCCTGTGAGTAGCTATGATTTCCAATATGTCCTTTCTGAGCAAAAACAGAAAATGGCAGTATTAATAGTATAACAAATAGCTTATCCATTGTAAAATTTGAACATCTAAATTACACATTTTCAAAAAACCACCAGAATACCAGCAATCTATAAGACGCTATGCAAATGAAATTATGGCTATTGCAATTATGGAAGAGAAGATGCCAATCCAGTTTATCCCTGACAGTTTTTCCTTAAAGAAGACAAAAGCCAAGACTGCAGACAAGACAACTATACTCATATTGTTAAGAGGAAATACGACAGAACTTTCCATATTTCCATGTTCCAATGTTTGTAATAAAAAAAATATAGAACCATAGTTTGGCAGCCCCAGGGTAAAACCAGCAATAATATTCTTCTTCTTGATCTTTGACCCATAAACCAGCCTTTTGAATACTAAAATTACCAGTCCAATTAATGCTGCTTCAAAAAAGAGAACGGAAGAAAAGGTGTTAAAGTCCTCCTCGCTCAGTAGCGCCGACTGGCTATATTTCATGATTGTGTCTAACAAGCCCGTTCCTAAAAACAAAACCACAGGCAAGATCCATAACCGTCCGAGCTTAAAACTCTTTTCCCCAGAATAAAAGGTTAGAAATACTGACAATACGGCAATGGCGATCCCAATTATTTTAGTTGGTGTCATTTCATCACCATATAGAAAAACTGCCAGAAAAACGGGAATGATCAAAGAAACTTTAGAAGCCACAGAAGTAACGGCTACACCAATCTTTTGTGTGGTAACAGCCATGAGATTAAACATGGTGATGAACATAACTCCAGTGATTATGGCTACAATAAACCATGACTCATTAAACATAGTTCCAAGATCCACATCAACGTCAATTAGAAAAAAACTTATGAGTGCTGCGAGAATATAATTGAATACAATAGCCTGGAAATTGTCAATCTCATACTTTCCAAACTGCTTGAAAATGAGAAAGATCAATGTTGAAGAAACAATGCTTAATAATAGATAGATCATACTAATTTGTATTTCTATAAAGATTCAATATATCATCTCCAACAGTCTCTTTTTCTGAAGCATGACATTGAAGAACAGGCGCAGATAAGCCACTGCCAAAATTTTTTGTTCCAGTAAAGACCCTTGCTTCATCCCAAAGCCCA
>DTSC01000379.1:0-2258 GCA_012965625.1 Flavobacteriales bacterium
GATAGAAGCTGACCTTATCTCCTTTATTAACCTCAAAATCTAAATCCTTAAATAGTGTGTTGGCACCAATGGATTTTGATAATCCATTAACTTTTAAAATCTGGTCTCCTGCTTCTCTCTGTGGATTGAATATAATTGCAGGGTATTTACGTGAGGATGGCTTGATATCATCAATAGAAATTTTTTCGAGAACTTTCTTCCTAGAAGTCGCTTGTTTCGACTTAGCAGCATTGGCAGAGAATCGTGCAATAAAGTCTTCAAGCTCTTTTTTCTTTGCTTCAGCTTTTTTGTTGTGGCTGGAACGCTGCCTTAACGCCAGCTGGCTGGACTCATACCAGAAAGTATAGTTTCCTGAGAAAAGCTGAATCTTACCATAATCAATATCAGCAACATGAGTACATACAGAATCAAGGAAATGCCTGTCATGTGAAACAACAATCACGGTATTTCTAAAATCAATTAGAAATTCTTCAAGCCATTTTATATTGTGTATATCTAAATCATTAGTGGGCTCATCAAGGATTAAGATATCCGGATTTCCAAAAAGAGCTTGAGCAAGTAAGACTCGTACCTTTTGACTTCCGTTAAGCTCTTTCATTGTCTTCTGGTGGTCACCTTCCTTAATTGCAAGTCCGCTCAATAACATTGCAGCATCGGATTCTGCATTCCATCCTTCCATCTCAGCGAACCGATCTTCAAGCTCAGAAACCCTAATCCCATCTGCTTCTGAAAAGTCTGGATTGGAATAGATGGCGTTTTTCTCGTTCATTATATCCCAAAGCTCCTTATGGCCCATTATTACGGTATTAAGCACTATTTCTTCGTCAAATTTAAAATGGTCTTGGCTTAAAATGACCATTCTTTTTCCAGCTTCAATGTGGATCCTTCCCTTGTTAGGCTCAATTTCACCAGAAAGGATTTTCAAGAAAGTTGATTTTCCGGAACCGTTTGCCCCAATAATTCCATAACAATTGCCAGAGGTAAACTTTATATTTACTTCATCAAAGAGTACCCTCTTTCCATATTGCAATACAACATTCTCGCTAGCTATCATGATTATTTATGAATTATATATATGCTAAAATATTAAGAGGTGGCAAAAGTAATAGAAAATACCATGTGAGCATCTATGCTAAATCCCTTATTTTTGTTGTAAATATTATTAAAATGAACCATCCTTGGAAAACCACGAGGCCTTTTAATGACTATTCCTCCTATATTAAAAATATATTTGGAGTTCGAGTACAAAAGCTTTCTTTAAATGCAGGTTTTACCTGCCCGAACAGAGATGGCGTAAAAGGTCGCAAAGGATGCACTTATTGTAACAACCTTTCCTTTAATCCTGCTTACTGCAAGCCAAAGAAGTCAATTACCCAACAATTAGAGGAAGGTAAGTCTTTCTTTGAAAGAAAAGGTAAGAGTCAAAAGTATTTAGCCTATTTCCAGGCCTATACCAATACATATGCACCGCTTGACCTCTTAAAGGATTTGTATGAAGAGGCCTTGAAGGTTCCTGGTGTTCTTGGATTAGTGATAAGCACCAGGCCTGATTGTATAGATGAACAAAAGCTTGATTATCTAACGGAATTGGCAAAAGACTTTTATATCAGCCTAGAGTACGGAATGGAATCATTTAATGACAACACCCTTGATGCTATCAACCGATGTCACAGTGCTGAAGAAACAAGAGCTGCGATAAGAGCAAGTGAGGGTAGGGGACTGCACCTTGGTGGGCACTTGGTCTTAGGATTACCTGGTGACAATGAAGAAACTATACTGAGCTTTGCTGATGAAGTAAATCAACTGCCATTAGATCTATTAAAGCTACATCATCTACAAATCGTCACAGGCAGTACCATGTTCAAGCAATATACAGAAGATCCGGGCTATTTCAGTTTGTTTTCTGTAGATTCCTATCTTCAGTTACTATTGAGCTTTATGGAGCGACTAAACCCAGATACTGTAATAGAACGGTTTACTGCTGAAGCGCCTGCCGATATTCTTGTTGCTCCCAAATGGAGCTTAAAGAACTTTGAGTTTACAGCGAAATTTGAAAAACATTTAAATGAAAATAATGCTTGGCAAGGGAAATTCTTTGATCGATCAGCCAGTCTTAAAGTTGCATAGATTACAATCCAACCTATTATTCAAATATGGCTTTAACAATTATATAATTAATTGCTGATCATAATCTTTCCTTTCCCAAACAAGGTAATACAAACATTTGATGGAGGATATTGTGTTATAGGATATACAGG
>DTSC01000379.1:2268-7647 GCA_012965625.1 Flavobacteriales bacterium
TTCCAGCCTCAAGTTGAGGTATGTCTAATTCAACAGGAGTATGGTCAATCAGTATCTCTCCCTGATATACAGTGTTCCCCAGGAGATCAAACAACACAAATCTGCACGTCCCAGAAATACTCTCGACAGCACTTAATCTAATTTTAGTATTTCCAATAAGGATATTAGGAAATACAGATACCTGGTTTTTAATTAGATGCGCTAGGCCAATTGTATTGGTGTCTACCAAAGAATCTATGGTAACATCAATGCACATAGCATCAGGTCCACAATCATTGATCACAACAATGCACACATTATATTCTCCGGGAAGCGCAAAAGTGTGCGCTGGATTTTGAATTGAATCCTCTGTATTTCCATCGCCAAATATCCAATGAAAGCTTTCTCCAAAACTTGAGGTGTCAAAAAAGCTGACTGTTAAGCCGGCAACAGCGTAGGTAAACCCAGCGATAGGATCTTTGCAAGTTATAGCCACAACCTTACATATTGTATGAGACCCACAGCTGTTAGTAAGGGTCAGGCAAACATTATAAGTGCCTGTATCCTCATAAATATGTGTGGGGTTTTGACTGGAATCAATATTGCCATTACCAAAATTCCAAAAATAGGTGCCACCCGAATTGGAGGAGTCTATAAAACTAACAGTTAGATTTGAGATAGAATAGGAGAAGCCTGCCATAACAGAGTTTGTTACAGAGATCTCTTTTAAAAGGCTGTCTTCGCAGTTGCTGCCATACAAATACATGGTAATCTCATAAGATCCAATTGAATCAGGAATAAACAGAATGCTTGAATCTGTGCTGAATATCGAGCCATTTAATTTCCAGAGTACAGAATCACCCCCATTACTGGTATTTGCCAATAACAAGGTGTCTCCAAGACATAATATTGAGTCTGATACGCTAAACAATGGAATTATAGGGCACTTATTGTCGCAGATAACTGCAACCACAAAGTTTGTATCCGTTAAGATCGTTGCCGTAGCAGAATCCCATCCAAGAATTATCGTTGGAAGAGAGGTGGGGGTATCTATAGCAGGAATGGTATCCTTGATGAAGGTAAAACCATAATTACTTAAACAACCACTTTCTCCAGAATTATCTGTTTTTATAAGGTGTATGTCCGAATTTCCGATCCCCATACCATTTGTATGGGCAGCGACAACAAAACCACTATCACTTGTTTGTTTAATATCATAACCACCGTTTAGCAGCCCAACACCAAATGTCTTAGACCACAAAAGGTCACCCTGGTCACTTAATTTTGCCAGATAGGTAAAATAATCTCCGACAAATAGCCCTGTATATCCTATAACACAATATCCTCCATCAAATGTTTGTATCACCTTATTTGGGATATTCTCACTTTGAAGCACTCCAAAAGACTTGGACCATTCAAAACCACCCATACTATTAATTTTTAAAATATAACATTTAAGATCATAATGTAATTTTGACTGTAAGTCAAAGCTCTCCGTTAGCGCAATAATTATATAGCCTCCATCTGAAGTCGCCTGTATTGATTGTCCCCTGTCCCACGATATTCCACCAAAAGTCTTTGACCATAATACATCGCCATTAGGAGATATTTTTAATACATAAATGTCTTCTCCTCCTGCACCAAAGCTTGTCGTAGTGCCAAGCGCAATATATCCTGAGTCGGTGGCATTGCAAATACTATATGCTTCATCAAAACCAGCTTCTCCGAATGCCCTTGACCATATATGGTTCCCCAGGTCATCTGTCTTTACTATATATACGTTGTTGCTGGCTCCACCAAAACTATAGGTGCCTCCAGCCATGATATATCCACCATCGCTAGCCTGGATTAATGCATTGGCCTTGTCGGTACTGTTCCCTCCATAGGAATGTGTCCACTCTATGGCACCAGAAGCATCCGTTTTTATCAGATAAGCATCATCAAATCCAGCACCGAAGCTATTGGTATATCCTCCCATGAGAAAGCCACCATCAGAAGTGTTAATACACGTTGTAATTATATCATTGCCAGAACCACCATAAAATTTGGACCAAAGTGGAATTCCCCATTTGTCTGTTTTTAAGAGGAACGCATCTGTTGCGGTACCAAAACTATTTGTATAACCACTTAATACATAACCGCTATCCATTGTTTGTATGACAGTATTGGCCTTGTCATCCATTAGCCAACCAATGGTATTTTGGAAAGTTCTTTGCCCGAATACATCATCAGGAAATGACATAATGGAAATAAGAAGTGAGCAGCCTATTAAGAATAATTTCATATGACAGCTTAAAACTTTCTAAGAGGGCTATAAATTACTATTGGATATGTCTTTATCCAGATATTTATCAAAGATAATCAGAATCTAGACAAACAAGATAAGGGAGTTTAAACAAGTAAACTTATAGTCAATCTCCTTTTGATAAGAAATATGCAAAAAATGAGAGCAGGGTAGGGGGTAGTGTTATAAAACAACTCCAGAGATAATAGCTATCCCTCGTAAGATATACCCATATATCAGCAAAGAAAGTTCATTAAACAAGTTTGTTCTTTCCCTTTTTCTTAAGCAACTTTTTCTGGTATCGCGTCTGAACAATATCTGTTAAGACCAAGACTGCAATAATAAAGTAGAAAGTCGTCTTGCTCATTGGTGTAATTGGATTGCCAAACAGAGTCAAATGGGCCAAATGCCCACCTTCTGAAAGCAGCATAATACCAACAACAAATAGAATAAACAAACCCAATACTTCATACATTCTGTTCTTCTGAAGAAAAGCAGAGACCCTTCCAGCAAGCCACATCATCAATACACCTCCAATTACAATTGCAGTGGCCATCACCCAAAATACATCGGTAAGCGCCATTGCACTTAAAATTGAATCAAAAGAGAAGACCAGATTCATGATGACAATCAAAGCTATAATAGTGCCCACTGAGCTCTTTTCACTTTCTTCTTCCTGCTGATCTTCCAATGACATCATGTGCCATATTTCTTTAGTGGCTGTATATATGATAAATACCCCACCCAGAAGAACAATAAGGCTATGGATATTAAAACTACTGTGTATTATTTCTTTAATATTAATTCCAAAAATAGGTTCTTGAAAATATTGTATTACTGAAACCAGCATAAAAAGAAGTGCTATCCTAAAGAAAACCGCTATCCCAATTCCAGCCTTTCTCACAAAGTCCTGTCTATCCTTAGGGGCTCGCCTTGCTTCAAGTGAGATATATAATAAATTGTCAAATCCTAATACTGCCTGAAGTAAGGTTAATAATCCAAGTGTAACCAGGTTGTTTAAAGTAAATAGATCTTCCATTATTATATATTTATAAGGGTTTCAAAACCAAATACTGAATTATAGGTTCTCAGCCACTCCACATAAGCCAATGGAGAGAACATCTTGCTCTCTTATCTTAAAAGAGTCTGAGCTTGAAAAATAGAATAGCTTCTAAAATTATTCTGTAACAACAACCTTCTCCATTATATCCCCCTCAGCAATCATCTCTATTACCTCTAGTCCTTCATCTACCTTTCCAAAGCATGTATGTTGCCGATCCAAATGAGAAGTATTATTTCTGCTATGACAGATAAAAAATTGAGACCCCCCTGTATTTCGTCCAGAATGAGCCATCGATAATACACCAGTATCATGATATTGATTATCACCGTCGAGCTCACATTCTATAGCATGGCCTGGCCCTCCAGTGCCATCCCCTTGTGGACATCCTCCCTGAACGACAAAATCAGGAATAACTCTATGAAAAGTTAGTCCATCATAGAACCCTTTTTCGGCAAGATCTGTAAAATTTTTAACAGTATTGGGTGCATCCTCAAGAAAAAAATGAATTTTCATGACACCCTTGTTGGTATGTATTTCTGCTTTTTTCATAACTGGCATTTTTTTTTTGAATACGAATATAAAGAAACTTGTATCAGAATTTCTAATTTAGCCATTGAAAAAAGTAGATAAACCTCATAAAAGAGGAATAAACAGAGGCCTCTATAATAATATGGCAGAAAGGCGGATAAATGACAGATTTAATTAATGGCTATTGATGATCCATATTATGGAATGGAGCCGGCTAATTGTATTCCGGATAATTGTTTTTGTGAAGCAAATTTATTTTTCATACTCATAGCTATAATAATATTATGGAACCTCTACAATGCTAAAACAAATCGCTCCAACCACCTTTTAACCTATCACTCATACACCTGGCTCTTTGCGTTCGGTTGTTTTTTAACTGGTGCAGGCAGTTTCTATTACCATGCTTCTTTTACCTTATATGGACAATGGTTTGATGTAATGGGGATGTATCTTTCCATTACTTTTTTTACTGTCTATAATATAGATAGAATCTATAAGCTTAGACCATTAAAATTCATTCTACTATATCTTGGTATTAATTTGCTCTTATGTTTCTTTCTTACCTCTTTTCCGGAAACCAGGCGCTACTTATTTGCTGCTTTTGTAATTATATTCTTGGGTTCAGTCTTTTACACACAAGCCAGATTAAAGACCTTCATTTCTGAAAAATATTTGTATTTGTCTTTGTTTAGTTTTGTCCTTGGCTTCGGTTTATGGATATTGGATATAAAAAAGACAGTTTGTGATCCAAATAGCTTATGGCAATTACATTCAGTGTGGCACTTTCTTACAGCAATGTCTGGTCTGTTGATTTACTTATTTTATTTCTCTGAAGACAATAAACGAGAAGCAGGGTAGGGGGTAGGGAATAATAAAATAAATGCAATGACCGATTATTCAATAATCAGTTTTGAAGTAAAGGAATCATCTGAGCTACTAATCTGCAACAAATAGACACCATCAGGATTATTTGAAATATCAATCTTGTTAATAAGACTATTTTCTGTCTGCTTCATATAGACAAGACTTCCCAGTACATTATATATCCTTATATAAAGGGGTTCAATATTGGGTGTTTTTAAGGTAAGTTTGCCATTTCCAGGGTTTGGATAAAGGAGATAATCTCTACTGGATTCTGATTTACTTGTTACAACCTCATAAATATCGCAATAGCTTGTAATTGGATCTATTTCCACGTGCCCCAAAGGTGTCAGATTCTTCCCTAGTAATCCAGGATAATCTTCAGTATAGCGAAGCGCCCGAAATACTCCATTGTTGACAATTCCAGTTTGCCCCTGAGCAAAAACACTCGTAGAGGAGACAGGGTTAATATAGTTCCACACCATGTCACCTTGTTCTGTTACTTCAAATAAGTTGCCATACGGTCCTTCACATATTAAAACATTGCCATTACTTAGTTGCTGTGCTCCAGAAATTTTGCCTGCGTAGAAATTGGATGGAACTGATGGGTCAACATAGGTCCAAAAAAGTGATCCGGGTGCATATGCTCCGTTTGGCAATGTGT
>DTSC01000380.1 GCA_012965625.1 Flavobacteriales bacterium
ATTACAATTCCATCTATACCTACATCTATATTGTTTCTTTCCTTTTCCCATAAGTCAATAAAGTCAAATACCCCTTCAAGGCTTTTTGATTTTACTATAAAGTCAGGCACCTTAAATCCCCACTTTTTAGCTGCTCTCATATTACTATAGTGTGATCCATGGGGCAAAGAATCCCCATACATACCATATAAATAACAATCGAGGTTTCTTCCTGCAACAATTCTAGAGTCCAGCATTTTCAAGGTGCCAGCTGCTGAATTTCTGGGATTTGCAAAAGGGCTATCTCCAGCATCAATTCTATCTTGGTTGATTTTCTTAAATGAGCTTTGTGAAAGGAATACCTCACCTCTTATTTCAAATTCACTGGGATGTCCATTCTCTTTTAATACCAGCGGTATTGTTTTGATTGTTCTAACGTTTACCGTTACGTCATCCCCTTGAACACCATCACCCCTGGTAACTGCCTTTAGAAGTTTTCCATTCTTATAGATTAATCCGATCGCAACACCATCATATTTTAGTTCGCACACATAGGTTAAGGATTCCAGCAATCCAGGGCTCTCATTTTGCAGAATTTTCCTTATCCTAATATCAAATTCTCTAATCTCTTCTTTACTATAGGTATTGTCCAGGGATAGCATGGGGTATTTATGAATAACCGTATCAAATTCTTTAGCAACCTCTCCACCTACCCTTTTGGTCGGAGAATTGGGGTCTGCAAATTCCGGATATTCAAGTTCTAGCCCCTGAAGCTCTTTTAGCAAGTTGTCATATTCAAGATCACTTATCTCCGATTTTGAAAGCACATAATAATTATGGTTATGCTCCCTTACAACTCTTATAAGCTCTTTTATCTTATTTTCTATTTCCTTCAATTCCATTTATACGAAAATAACAATTCCATTTATTTAAAAACAGCTCGCACCATTCTTGGTTTTCCATTTATGTCTTTGCGGGATTCTACACTTATAAATCCCATTTTTTTTAAAAGATCTACTACGGCATTATTATAAAGCGCACTGGTTTCAAAAAATACTTTCCCACCAGATCTTAAATTCTTGAATGCAAATTCACCAATAGCTTCATAAAATATCAGGGCACTATTATTTTCAACAAAAAGCGCTTCTTCTGGTTCAAAATCAAGTATGTTTTTGGCCATCATGTTCTTTTCTTTCAATTCGATATAAGGTGGATTACTTACTATAATATCCAATTCTTTGATCTTATGGATTTCAGTAGCATTTAGAATATTTCCCTGGATAAAATTTATGGATATTTTATGGATGTCGGCATTCTTCTGGGCAACAGCCAGAGCATGCTCTGATATGTCAATACCAATTACCTGGCAATTTGGGTAACATTTTTTAATAGCCACAGCAATGCAGCCAGAACCTGTCCCAATATCTAATACCCTTAAACCATCAGCGTTGAACTCCTCTAAAATCCAGCTTACCAGCTCTTCAGTTTCAGGTCTTGGGATTAATGTTCGGACATCTGTCAAAATTTTAATCCCATAAAATTGTGTGCTTCCCAACACATATTGGATGGGCTCCATTCTCTTTAAACGTCCCAGTATTTGTTCAAACCGGAACTTTTCCTTTTTTTTCAATTTAGTGTCTGCCTTTATTATGATATCCGTTTTAGAATATCCCAATACCTCCTCAAACATCAGGAAGAGTATTGAATTAAGTTCTTGTTCCGGATAAAATGGACTTAAATCATCTCGAATAAAATTGACCACAGCTTTATTCATCATTTTAAAGTTATCAAAAATATTAGCTTTGTTAAAAGATATTGATTCATTTTTTCCTATGCGAATTTCATTGAAAATTGTTTTTATGGGAACTCCTGAATTTGCTGTAGACTCCCTGGATATTATAGTGGCTCAAGGATATGATGTTGTTGCTGTTATTACTGCTCCAGATAAGCCAGCTGGAAGGGGACAAATCATGAAACAATCTGCTGTGAAAGAATATGCGATTTCAAAAGGTTTAAAGGTATTGCAGCCAAATAATCTGAAGGATCCAGGATTTCAAAAAGACCTGCAAGCATTGAATGCAAACTTACAGGTAGTTGTTGCTTTTCGAATGCTACCTAAAGCAATTTGGGAAATGCCGGAATTTGGGACTTTTAATTTACATGCTTCTTTATTGCCCAACTATCGTGGCGCTGCTCCAATAAACTGGGCAATTATAAATGGAGAGAAGGAAACGGGGGTTACTACTTTTTTTCTGAAGCAAGAGATTGACACAGGAGATATTATCTTTCAGGAGAAAGTCCCTGTCCCTGAGGAAGGAACTGCCGGACAATTACATGACCAGTTAAAGGAATTAGGAAGCAGTCTGGTCTTAAAAACAGTTAACGCAATTGCAGCCGGTGATTACCAGATTTCATCACAAGCTGAATTAATGCATTCTGATAGTCCGCTTAAAACAGCAAAAAAGATTTATAAACATGACTGTAAAATTAATTGGGAAAAGGACATTGATGGTATTTATAATCAAATACGAGGCTTGAGCCCTTATCCTGGGGCTTGGACAGAAATTCAAAGCCTAGATAATAAATCTATTATTCTTAAGATATTTAAAGTAAATAAAGTAAAGGATTCAAATGCTATTTATTCAGGCAGTATATTAGTTGAAAAATCAACAATCTCTATACCGGTTAATGGCGGCCAAATATTTCTTGAAGAGGTGCAAATTAGTGGTAAACGAAGATTACAGATAGGTGAATTCTTACGCGGAACTAGAATTGACAATAATTGGAAGATCAATTAGAACATTGAGTAATGGAATTTGATCCCAATGCTGCCTCTGTCCTTAAGTCCAATCTGTTCGGATTACCTTGTTCTCCTGAAACAGCCGCATTAATTATCATACCCATACCATGGGAAGTTACTACATCGTCAGGGACAGGCACATCAAATGGTCCTTTAAGGGTCTTAGAGGCATCCCACCAGATTGATCTTTATGATTCTTTAAATCCTGGGTTGTGGAAAAAAGGAATTTCTTCAGACCAATTTCCAATTGATCTGAAGACAAAAGGAGATGACTTACAGGATTTAATAAAAAGAAGTATTGCCAACCATGAAGGCATTGTGGAAGATGCTGTCGTTAAGAAAGTGAATAAGGGTTGTGAAAAATTGAACGACTGGGTCAAGGATAGGGCATTGGCCTGGATGGCAAGAGGTAAGTTGGTAGGAACCTTGGGTGGAGATCACAGCACTTGTTTTGGTTTATTGTGTGCTGCCTGTGAGGTGTATGAAGAAATTTCTATCCTGCAAATAGATGCCCATGCTGATTTTAGAGTTGCTTACCAGGGATTTAATTATTCACACGCTAGTATTATGTATAATGCATGGAAATTACCCCAAATTGATAAACTTGTTAGTGTTGGAGTTAGGGATTATTGTGAAGAAGAAGCAAAGACAATGCATGGTCATGAGAATATTATATGCTATTATGATCAAAAAATTAAAAGTGAAATGTTTGAAGGAAAGACCTGGAAAAGCATTGCAACCAAGATTGTAAGCCATTTGGGGAAGGATGTTTATCTTAGCTTTGATGTCGATGGATTAAGTCGCAGTTTCTGTCCTGGCACTGGCACTCCAGTACCAGGTGGCTTAGAATATGAGCAGGCATTATTTTTAGTTAAAACTATTGTTGATTCAGGCAGAAAGATAATCGGATTTGATATTAGCGAAACAGGAGATGGTACATGGGATGGAAATGTAACAGCAAGGCTCTTATGGCGGATAGCAGGGATGACTATTTGATAAACAAGTACTTCATAACCTCAAAGAATAGTCTATTCAAAATAGACTTATTGAAGTTTTACCAATCTTTCAAATTGAGAGTATTCTTCTTTTTCTGTTATTCTTCTAACCTTGAGATAGTGAAGTCCTGCTGATTTTCGCATGCCCTCTGCATTAAAAGAATAACTATAATTTCCGGGCTCCTGGCTCTGATCAACAATGGTCTTAACAAGATTCCCTATCTGGTCATATACCTCCATAGTTATCTTTGCCGGCTCATACAAGATATAGCTAATGGAGGTTTTTTCAAAATATGGGTTTGGAGAAATTTTTAAACGAAAATAATAGCCTTCATCCTCAATGCAAGCTCCCAGATAATCACCATGCGCAAAATGCGCCCTGAGTGCTTCATGTTCTACTTCTAATGTGCGCGTATTTTCTTGGTCTTCTGCAATGACATGGCATATTTGCACTTTTTGTGCTTTGCTTACAAATGAACAGATTAAAAAGAGAGCAATTATTGAACCTGCAAGTGTTGGGTTCTTTATTTGCTTCTTGCCCATATTAAATAAATTTACCATATTAATCTCCTTAGATATATCAACCAATTATAATGTTTACGTAAAAATAATAGTTTAGTTACATCATCTTCCGGATATGGAAATGTTTATTTAAGATGATATTTTAGTAAAACTATTCTGACTAAACCAATATAAATAAAAATATTTCTACATTTGCGCACTTAAGATTTATCAATTAAAATTATGGGTAAAGGAGATAAAAAGACCAAGAAAGGCAAAAGGTTCAAAGGTTCATATGGTGTTTCACGAAAACGAAAAAAGAAAAGTGTTGTAATTGTAAGTAAGAAAGCCACTAAACCGAAAAAAGTTGTTAAGCAAGATGAGGTGGTAAAAGAATTAGACGTACAAAAGAAAGCTTCTGAGAAAAAGGCAGTACCTATAAAGAAGGTTGCAACAAAAAAGAAGGCTGCAACAAAAAAGAAGGCTACTAAGAAAAGTACTGCAAAAAAGAAGGAAAGCACTAAGCTGCCAAAGAAAAAATAATGTTAATACCTTAGTGTTAAACAGGCACAATACTAGTTGGCTTTGAACTTAATTTCATAATGTGTGCCTGGCACATTGATTTTTTTAAGCTTTCCTTCAAATTGCATAATAAAGGAATTAATAAGGATTAATCCAACAGATTTTGAATTTTTTGGAATTTTATTTAGATTAAATCCAATACCATTATCCTTATAAATAAGAAGATAGCTTTTGCCTTGCTGTTGGATGCTAACTTTAATCTTCCCTTTTTTCTTATTGGGAAAAGCATGTTTTAAAGAGTTGGTTAAAAGCTCGTTGAGCAATAACCCTAATGGAAGCATCTTCTCTATTTTAAATGAGATATCAGGAAACTCACCTTCCAATTTAATCTGATTCCCTGTATTCGCATTTGCCCTTATTCTATCTTTTACAAGGGGCATCAAATATTTTCTTACACTTATTTCACTCATTGATTCATTTAAATACAGACTTTCATGGATAAAGGCCATGGTTTGAATTCTATCCTGACTTTCTTTAAACGCTTCATAAATGTAATCGTTATCAACAGCATTAGCTTCAATATTTAAAAGGCTGGCAACAATTTGAAGGTTGTTCTTCACTCTGTGATGCATCTCCTGCAAAAGTGATTTAATTTCATTATTAGCATTTTCTAACTGTTTTGTCCTGTCAATCACTCTTTTTTCCAAAGACTCATTAAGTTCTATGAATTTTATTTCAGCTAATTTTTGTTCTGTTATGTCCTGGATAGTACCAATTATCTTATACGGTTTGTTGTCCAGGCCAACAAATAATTTTGATCTTGCAATTGCATACCTTAGTTGCTTGTCCTTTCTTAAAATTCTGTATTCATATGACTGCTTTACATTACCATTTATTGAGTCATTAATCACCTTTTCCATTTCTTTTATATCCTCAGGGTGTGTTAAAGATGCAACCATTGCTAGTGTTGGGATTACATTTTTTTCAACCCCATAAATATTAAACATCTGTTCATTCCATTTCAATTCATTTGTTATCAAATTCCATTCATAGCTTCCCAAATGGCCAATCTCCTGTGCTTGTTTTAGATTGATCTCGCTATCTATAAGCGCTTTTCTGGAAAGAACTTCTTTGGTAATATCCATTACAATACCCATAGAACCAATATTTTTTCCATCTTTATGTAATGGTGAGCCATTAATAGATATCCATATTTCATTTCCTGACTTTTTCTTTGCTTTTATTTGATAAGATGATGGCTTTCCTTTTTTTCGTAGCAGTAATGCAGATTTAATTATTGCTTCTGAAGACGTATCAAGCTTCAATAATTCCATAATATTTCTCCCTAATATTTCATCTAAACCATATCCAAGCATTTGACAGAACCTATTATTTGCAAAAAGGATTTTTTCATTCACGTCTATCCTAATAATCCCCTCATTCATCTTCTCAATCAATAATCTGTACTTTTCCTCGCTTTCCTGCAGGCTAGCGTTTGCTCTTCGATTTTCTGTTACATCATGAAATATTCCTTGGGTGGCAGTATCGCCATTATTCAAATTACGTACCGTTACATTTCCGACCACTTCAATCTTTTTGTCATTTTTAGAAACAAATGCGGTTTCTATGTTTTTTACATTTTCCCCATTCATCACCTTGCTAAACACCTCCATGCAATGCTCCAAAGAATCTGGGTGGATAATATCCCAAATCATTAAATTCTTTGCTTCTTCATTGTTATATTCAAGTGTCTCTAGCCATGCTTTGTTTACATATCTGATTTTCCCATCTTGATTGATACTTTGAATTAAATCATGGGCATTTTCAAACAACTCGCTAAACTGCTTCTCACTGGATTCCAATACAGCTTCGTTATTTTTTTGTTCGGAGATATCTGTAACCATATTTATAGTACCTAGAAACTTCTTATGGTCATCAAATAACGGGTTGCCGCTTACTGACACCCATACACGATCACCATTTTTTTTAATGAGTTTTATCTCATGTTTTGATGATTTTCCTCTTCGTCTTTTTTTAATTAGTTTCTTAATAATTTCTAAGGAATCTTTATCAACCAAGAAGTGGTGGCCAATCTTCCCAATCAACTCTAAACTTTTGTATCCAACTATCTGGCAAAAGCGCTTGTTTACATATTGAATTCGTTCGTCTGCAAAAAAGCGGATGACCCCTTCATCCATATTATTGACAAGGTTTTGGTATAGGGTTTCGCTTTTACTCAAACCTGCCTCATATATTTTTTGTTCTGTAATGTCCTGAGCAGTTACAAGAATAGATGGTTTTTTGTCGAAAGTTACTAAGGTTCCAGATACGATTGCGAAAATGGTTTCTCCCTTACTGTTTAGCAGTTTTTGTTCATTAGCAGCAACGGATTTTCCAGCATAAAGATTTTTGATCCGTTGTGATGATGCTTCCTTATGGTCTTGATGTACAACATCCAGTACCGGCCTGCCAATAATTTCTTTGGCACTTCTGACTTTAAATAACTTGAGACCTGCTTTATTAACAAAGACGAACTTCCCGTCAGTGTGGATGGCTATAGGATGATGGATATGGTTTAAAAACGATCGAAAACTCTGCGTTTCATTAATATTCTTCACATTGCTTAGCATAGCCCTTTATTTTAATGCTCTTTTGATCACTAAGATACGAAAACATAAAGATTCTTGGATTTTTCAGTTCAATTAATTTTAAATATGTTAACAGGTACCGATTTAAAACCTGGTGTTTTGCTCCTGGGATCAGTATTATTGGATATTAGGA
>DTSC01000381.1 GCA_012965625.1 Flavobacteriales bacterium
ACGCATACATATAAGTTGGCGATATGATCTTCGGTAG
Source organism: Flavobacteriales bacterium (assembly GCA_012965625.1). Taxonomy (GTDB): domain Bacteria; phylum Bacteroidota; class Bacteroidia; order NORP154; family NORP154; genus UWMA-0041. The sequence goes on from DTSC01000381.1 coordinate 38, forward strand.
AAGTGAGCTCATTGCATTTTGGGCATTTGAACCAAAGACCTTCAGGGGTTTCTTTTTTGTCTTTAGTGGAAGTTGTAATTCCGTCCTTGATTCGCTTAAACCAACTCATGTGAGTTTGTGATTTTGGATCTTAATCGTTAATTGAAAGCTAAATGCTTTTAAATTGTCTTAAGCAACGGTAATAGCCTCCGACAAATATACGTCTTGTATTAAATTTAATAATTCAATCCCTTCTTCCATGGGTCTTTGGAAAGCCTTTCTCCCTGAGATCAGGCCGGTTCCTCCAGCTCTTTTGTTAATAACAGCAGTGGTTACTGCCTCAGCAAGGTCAGATGCTCCACTTGAGGCACCTCCGGAATTAATCAGCCCAGAGCGGCCCATATAGCAATTAGCCAGCTGGTACCTGCAGAGGTCTATTGGATTATCAGAGGATAGTTCATCATACACTTTCTGATGTGTTTTTCCAAAACCAATAGCTGTATAGCCATTGTTATTGGTAGGTAGCTTTTGTTTGATGATATCTGCTTGTATGGTGACACCAATATGATTTGCCTGTCCTGTGATATCTGCAGCAGCATGATAATCTGTTCCATCCTTTTTATAAGAAGGGTTCCTTAAATAACACCAAAGAATGGTAGCCATTCCCAGCTCATGTGCATATTCAAAGGCCTCAGCCACTTCAATGATTTGCTCGTTTGATTCTTCAGATCCAAAGTAAATGGTTGCACCTACTGCTGTAGCTCCCAGGTTCCAGGCCTCTTCAACTGAACCAAACATTATTTGATTGAACTTGCTGGGATAGGTGAGTAGCTCATTATGATTGAGCTTAACAATAAATGGAATCCTATGGGCATATTTCCTAGAGCAAGAAGCCAGAACACCAAAGGTAGATGCTACAGCATTACACCCGCCTTCTAAGGCGAGCTTTACGATGTTTTCAGGATCAAAATATTCATGGTTTGGAGCGAATGATGCGCCTGCGGAATGTTCAATTCCCTGGTCAACAGGCAAGATCGATACATAGCCAGTTCCAGATAAACGACCATGGTTGAAAATCTGGGCCAAGCTTTTGAGTACTTGTGAATTCCTATTCGTGTCTTTATATACTCTTTCAATAAAGTCAGGCCCCGGAAGGTGCAATTTGCTCTTGTCTATGGTTTTGCACTCATGCTGTAGCAAAGACGCATTTTCTCCTAAAAGACCTTCTATTTTACTTGTGGTTGCTGTGATTGTATCCGACATAAAATGATTTTCTGGTTAAAATGGAGACAAATTTATGCAAAAACCCTTTAATATCATTAAAAAGGATATCCTATGCCCAAATTATAATTGATGATATCAAAAGAACTATCACCAATTATCCACCTTGCCCCCTTAGGTTGTGAGGGGTCTTTGATGGGAAGGCTTGCATCCAACCTAATAATAAAGTAATTGTAATTCAGTCTAATCCCCAATCCTGCACCAATTGCTATTTCATTAAGAAATTCATTTCCCGAAAATAATGCTCCTGGCCTTTCCGGATCTTCATGAGTTAACCAAATGTTTCCAGCGTCAATGAAGGCAGCTCCTTCCAGCACTCCTATAAACTCATATCTTGATTCAATATTACCTTCAATTTTTATGTCTCCGATTTGATCATAATTACTTGGCCCAGTATAGGAGCCAGGCCCTAATTGTCTTGCTTGCCAAGCTCTAATGCCATTTGATCCACCAGCAAAGAAACTTCTTTCAAACGGCATTACAGTAGAGTTGCCAAAGGGCAGCCCAAGCCCCGAAGCAATCCTGAATACCAACGTACTGTGTTGGTTAATAAATAGGTAATTCCTCCAATCAACATCAACCTTACTGTATTGGGCATATTTAATGCCGAAAATTTTATAGCTATTATCAATGCTGTCAATAACAGCATTGCTTAGTTTACTTGCAGTTCGTAGCATATTGCCAGCTATTTCGAGATTTCCCCTGAAATAGTTAAAGTTGGCCTTTTTGTTGAGTTTCTGGC
>DTSC01000382.1 GCA_012965625.1 Flavobacteriales bacterium
CACAACACATTTTGTCGGCAGCTTATCACTCCCGACCCTTGTAATACATCACCATGATCTTCGTGCTTCACTACCGATACTCGCTGGCGCATTAGCTGCAAGGCGGAAATAAAAACGACTTTATTTAAAATGACCTTTGTAAAGAAATGACAAAATTGAAAATCAAGTATGATTCGACATATGACAAAGACAGAAAAAAAATTCGAAAAACACTTATTAAATTATTTTAAGGGGAGGAACGCATGAATACTAAATCAATAGATTGGCTTACCGGTTGGCTAATTGGGCTTGGAGTTGAAGAAACTTCCACCATGTATTTGAAATTATTAATACTATTATTTATTCTTTTTATCCTTTCTTATGTCACCAATCTCATTGTAAAAAAGATTCTTATCGGTTCTATCCGATTATTAATCAAAAAAACAAAAAACATATGGGATGATGCTCTGGTGGGGAATAAAGTTTTTATTACACTTTCTCATATTGCACCGGCTATTGTAATTTATTTTACTACTCCTTATATTTTTGAGGATTTCGCTGGCGCAATTCCTTATGTTTTGAGATTAGTGAATGCTTATATCAGCACTGTTTTAATTATTGTTATCATCAATTTTCTGAATACGCTCAAGTACTATTTAGAAAACACAAAATTGTTTAAAGACAATCCTTTAGATAGTTATTTCCAGTTAGTTAAAATCTTTATTTACATTATAGGTGGTATAATTATTCTATCAATCCTCCTGAATAAATCCCCGTTATACTTTTTTAGTGCTTTGGGGGCAATGACAGTTGTTTTGTTATTGATATTTAAAGACACCATTATGGGATTTGTGGCAAGCATACAACTTTCAGCAAATGATATGATAAAGATAGGTGATTGGGTCTCCATGCCAAAATATGGTGCAGATGGTGATGTTACTGAGATGAACCTGACGACCATAAAGGTACAAAACTGGGATAAAACCATTACTACTATCCCTACTTATGCATTTATTTCAGAATCTTTCAAGAACTGGAGGGGAATGTCAGAATCGGGAGGTAGAAGGATAAAACGGTCTTTAAATATTAAGATCAGTAGCATAAAATTCTGCACACAGGAAATGCTGGAACGATTTAAAAAGTTTCAACTGATAAAAGATTATATTGAAGAAAAAAGCAATAAAATTGAAGAGTATAATAAAGAAAATAAGATAGATAAATCCTATTTAATCAACGGAAGGCATTTAACTAATATTGGTATCTTCAGAATATATGCAGAAGCTTATGTGAAAAATAACCCTGATATTAATCTTAATATGACTTGTATGGTAAGGCAATTGCTTCCTACAGAAAAAGGTCTTCCAATCGAAATATACACATTCAGCAATCGTCAGGAATGGGTGACATATGAAGGCATCATGTCAGATATGTTCGATCATCTTATTGCCGCAGTTCCTGAATTTGAGCTCGAAGTATTTCAAAACCCAACAGGGACCGATTTTAGGAGGCTGTAATATTGATTTTAAAAGTATAATTACTACGGAGACCCAGCAGCTAATAAAAAATAAAGCGCATTGAAACGCACTTTATTCAAAACGTTAGCTCCAATTCCACTTTGTGGAACTTAAATCCTTTCAGGCTATCGCCTTCCCAGTGTTCAAGTAAATTGGAGCTAACAGCCTTGCAAACAAAATTGCTCTACACCCTACTTAATTAATCCACAAAGTGGGATATCAAATCTAAACTCTAGCTAACATTATGCAAACGTAATTTGGATATTGTATCGTAACTCCTAAAATTACAAAAAATAACTTAACCCTTTCAACCTTTGAAAGTCAATACAAAAATGCTTATGATTTATAAGGTTTGACATTTATAATTTCGTATTGTCATTCATCTTTTGTAATTTCCGTTCTTTATCAAGAACTACGTTTGCAAGACCGTACCTACAACCAAAAAAAAATAACCTATTCTCAATAATTACTAATTTAGGATAGTTCGATAACAAGTTATTTAAAAGATGAATGACAATACGAAATTATAAATGTCAAACCTTAT
>DTSC01000383.1 GCA_012965625.1 Flavobacteriales bacterium
AGCATCATGGTCTGTATCGATATGGGCTTTTGCTGTTGCCTATAATCCGGATGACTCTATCTCACAATTTATTTATGATGCTCTAATATCAGATAGATCAGGTAACAGTTGGCAGCAAAAACACACAATATTAATTGGAGATTCTGTGTATTATTTGATCACAACTAATAATTCTTCTGTTAGTTTTATTGACACCTTATTCAGCAGTATAGGTAGCTGGATACATATAATTTATATTTATGATTGGCCAAACCGCACAAAAAAGTATTATCTAAATGGCCTTGAAAAGAATAGTGGAGTTTTAGATAATTATCCGGCAACTATCGCTTTTCAAGCAACTGTATTTGGCGCTAGAAAAAGACCAAGTAATACTATCCATGAATGGTTTGAAGGAGTGCTTGATGACATAGGTTTTTGGAACCGTGCTTTAGACTCCACCGAGATCCAACAACTCTACACCCTTGGCCAATACGACATTTCCTGGTCCACCGGCGATACCACTTCCAGCATTACGGTAAGCCCTGCGGCCACTACTACCTATTCGGTTACCGTAGATGATGGCATCGGCTCCTGCTCAGACAGTGTTATAGTAACCGTTAGCGATCCGCAGGTGAATTTGGGCGATACGCTGAGTGCCTGCGGCGACAGCCTATTGCTGGATGCAGGTGTGGGGTACAATTACTACTCCTGGAGCACCGGCGAAAGCACCCAAACCATTTACGCCACCGCCACCGGGGATTATGCCGCTACGGTAGGAGATACGGTGGCGGTGAGTAATAATTACTCCCTGGAATTTGATGGGGTGGATGGCATGGTGAATGTACCTCAAGATAATACTCTCAAATTATTAGGTGATTTAACGATAATGATGGATATTAATATTCCTAATACAAGTCCTGATTGGAATCATGTTATTAGTCACGGAGTGTTTTCCCCAACGGACCCATTGGACAATCTTAATTATTTCTTTCAGATTCCACCAAACACAACTGACTTGATGTATGTACATGAATATTCTACAGGCATAAATGAGCAAATAACTTGTACTGTTCCACTTCAATTATCACAATGGAGTCACTTGGCAATAGTTAGAGATACAACGAACAAGTCTGTAAAATTTTATATTGAAGGAATATTAGTAGATACCCAAACGTATATTAATCATCCTGAAAATGGAGCAAATGGTTCGCTTTCCTTTGGTAACATTGTGAACTCTACAAACGGTTATCTAGATGGCAGTTTGGACAATATTAGCCTTTGGAACGTTGCTTTAGATTCTATTTCCATTGATAACTATTCAAGGTGTTTACCTGTGGGAAATGAAGTAGGTATTGTAGGTTATTGGAATTTTGAGGAAGGTACAGGTGTTTCTGCTCAGGATTTAACGAGTAACGCAAATAATGGTGGATTGTCTGGTGGAGTTTCATGGATCACAGATGTGCATAACCAAGTCTGCCTTTCTTGTACTGCCACAGACACTGTTCTGGTTTCCATCATAGACCCCTCCATTACCCCATCAGATACCGCTATTTGCCTGGGGGATTCTGTGGACTTAAATGCAAATTCAACAATTAGTTTTGTTAATCAATTCAGCATTGAATTGGATGCCTCAAATGATTACGTTTATCTATTAACAGATCAGGAAGCAGATCTATTAAGCAGTTCTGATTTCAGCATTGGTCTTTGGTTCAGATCTACAAGTAACTCTTCCGGTATTAGCTCTGCTCGCATTATTAGCAGAGACTGTAGTGAGCATTGGGGTCTTTATGTTAATCAAACACAAAATTATCCTCAAGACTTAACCTTGCACTATGATGAGACCGGTAATATTACTTTTACAAATATAATTGATAGTTCATGGGTTTACATTTATATTACCTGGAATCAATCTACCAAAGAAACTGAACTTTTCATTAATGGAATAAGTCAGGGCAAATATACCTTTGCAACATTTAACACTTCTGCTCCAAGGCCTATAATATTGGGTGAAAATACAGAGACATCCCCTAATCCGGGCATAAGCCCCTTTGTTGGCA
>DTSC01000384.1 GCA_012965625.1 Flavobacteriales bacterium
TTCTTAATCTCTCAGTTCCTAATTGAACGGTAGGGCTGAGGATTGGGCGCACATCAAAACCTTCATTTTGAAGTAATGATGATATGCGCTTAACTCGTTCATTTCCACCTAAAACAAGACACTGAATAGGTGAAAAACTATTGCTAATATACAAAGTTTTAATACCTTCAATCTTTTTTCTATATAAATCTATTAATCCATTGAGTTCCAATATTTTATAATTACTTTTTGACATTTTGTCATAGGCTGTTTTTATAGCATAAATGCCATGTTTTGGAAGGGCAGTACTGTAAATAAAGGGCCGCGCAAAATTGATTAACAATTGCCTTAGTTCCTCACTCCCCAAGACAATTGCGCCATGGGCCCCTAAGGCTTTTCCAAAAGTATGAACGCGAGCAAAAACCTTAGACTCCAAATTTAATTGAACAACTCGCCCTTCTCCCCTATTTCCAAAAACTCCTGTTGCGTGGGCTTCATCCACAATTAGTCGTGAACGATACTTAGCGATTATATCTGTCAATTCTTGCAAAGGTGCAAAATCTCCATCCATTGAATAAACAGACTCAACCACTATATACACAATGCCTTTAATCTTTTGTATCTTTCTTTCAAGGTCCTTAAGGCTATTATGCTTGAAGGATTGGGACCTAGCAAAGCCCAGCCTGATACCGTCTCTTACTGAAGCATGTATCAGCTCATCATATAAAACAGTATCTCCCCTCTGGGGAATGGCAGAAAGAAGCCCTAAATTTGCATCATAGCCAGAGTTAAAGATCAGCCCTGCCTCAGAATTGTGATATTCTGCAATAAACCCTTCTAATTTCTCTACAAGCGCTGAATTTCCAGTTAAAAGCCTTGAACCAGTAGATCCGCCACCATTAATCAGGATATCATCACCAGATTCAAATGACTTTGAGAAGCCTAGATAATCATTAGAGCAGAAGTCTATTAAATTATTTTCTGTCCTCAGCGTGCGCAAGAGGCCTTCCGATTCCCTAACTTTTAATCTGGCATCCAATAGAATGGTATCTTAACTTAATATATTGATCAAATTAAATTTGTGATGCTATTGCAATTTGACTTGCTTATTCATGGAAGCAAATGCTTTTTTGGGAGTTAAGCCCAGGTCTTCAAAGAGTTTTATGTCCTCATTAAATGCTGGGTTTGGTGTGGTAAGCAATTTATCTCCTGCAAAAATCGAATTAGCTCCGGCAAGGAAACAAAGTGCTTGCGTTTCTTTGTTCATTTGCAACCTTCCTGCTGACAACCTAACTGTAGATTCTGGAAGAACTATTCTTGTAGTAGCTATCATCCTAATCATTGCCCAGCTTGAAACCAATGCTTGGTTTTCCAAAGGGGTGCCCGGAACAGGTACCAAAGCATTTACAGGTACCGACTCTGGATGTGGCTTCATTTTTGCCAGTGTTAGCAGCATTCCAACCCTATCATCCTCGGATTCTCCCAGTCCAATAATACCCCCAGAACATACAGTCATTTTTGTTTTCCTAATGTTATCAATGGTATTTAAACGATCCTTATAGTCTCGTGTTGATATCACATCTTTATAATGTTCTTCAGATGTATCAATATTGTGGTTATAGGCATATACACCTGCCTTTTCAAGTTTTTTTGCCTGATCCTCAGTTAACATGCCCAAGGTACAACAGACCTCAAGCCCTAGATCGTTGACTTGCTCAGCCATAGCTAAAACCTTATCAAAATCACTATTATCCCTAACCTCACGCCAGGCAGCTCCCATACAAAACCTTGAGGCTCCCCCCTTTTTAGCATTTTTTGCCGCATTCACAACCTCCTCTACCGGCAATAATTTATGAACTTTAACACCAGTGTGGTATCTTGCAGCCTGAGGACAATAAGAACAATCCTCAATACATCCACCGGTTTTAATAGAGATCAAAGAGCTAACCTGCACCTCACGAGAATTGTGAAAGGTTCTATGCACCCTGGCAGCATTATATACCAAATCCAACAATGGCTCATTAAAAACTGTTTCTATTTCTTCCAGAAT
>DTSC01000385.1 GCA_012965625.1 Flavobacteriales bacterium
CATGGGTCCAGCATCTACTTGAGCGGAGCCTATCAAAATACTGCCGGCACCTATTATGATACCTTTGTTTCTTCTGGTAACTGCGATAGCGTTGTAATCACCAACCTTGAAGTGTCTCCAGTGTATGACACTTCCTATACCATAGATATTTGTGAGGGTGATAGCGTGCTTATCGGCGGCGTTTACCAGAATAGTTCAGGCACCTATTATGATTCTTCGAAAACAATTACTGGTTGTGACAGTTTAATGGCAATAAACCTTATAGTTAATACTTTACCCTCACTTCAGCTCACCAGTGATACAGTCATACTATTAGGAGAAACCATCAACCTGTTTGTTACAGGTGCCTCCAATTACTTATGGAGTACAGGAGAGACAAGTGCTAGCATTAATGTAAGCCCCTCACAAAGCACTACCTATTCTGTAACAGGAACAACTCAGGGTTGTGCGAGTATAGGATTGGTGACCATAACAGTTATTGTTCAGGCTAATAATATATATGTGCCAAACGTATTTGCCTTATCTAGCAACCAAGAAGAGCACAACAAGCTATATGTATATGGAGGCAATATTGCAACCTATGAATTTTTGATCTATGATCGTTGGGGCGAAGTGGTATTTGAAACTTCTGATGTGGCTGCCACTATACGTCAGGACGGCCTCTGCTGTAAATATGGTCCTGGATGGGATGGTACCTTTAAGAATAAAGAAGAGCCATTGAACTCAAATGTCTTTGCTTATAAGCTAACGGGAACATTCAACAATGGAGAAGAATTTTTTGAGGCTGGAAATATAACTTTATTAAAATAGATACGAATAAAACCCAGTGAATACGGAGTTGTTTTAATAAAGGGTAGCTTTAATTTCCTGGAAAATAAATGATCGGAATTTAACAAAAGGTGAAAAAGTTATATTTAATATTAGTCTTATTCTTCTTAAGCACAACAACACTGATGGCCCAATCTATGGTGATCGACTCAGTGCATGTTACCAGCTTTACTTATGATTGTTTTCCAAACAATACAACGTATAAATTCATTTTACGCATAAACATTGTCACCTCAAATGCTTCAAACCCCCTAACCTTAAGTGATCTCACATTTAACACTTCCGGATCCACAAATGCTTCCACAGACATTAAGAATGCAAGGGTATTTAGTACTGGAAATGCGGATGTTTTCTCTAAAAACGTCCTCTTTGGAAGCAATGCAAATCCAACAGGAAGCTTTGTTGTAAGTGGATCAGATTTACTAAACACCGGCGATAACTATTTCTGGTTGACCTATGATATTACAGACGCAGCTACTCCTGGAAATATCATCCAAGCAGTTCTTGATCAAAGCACGATTTCTACTGTTAATTATCCCTCCACTGGTTCATCTATAGGCTTCAACCGAACCATAGATGTGCGCAGCAATTACCCTCATAAAGAAGCCAATGTTTGGTACACCGATAAGAATCTTGGGATAGACTTTAACTGTACCACCCCAGTTATTATTGATGATCACTCAGATGACTTTATATCCATTGAAGGTACAGGTGCTATTTGTGATGAATTTGGCAACCTCTTATTTTACACAGATGCTGAAAGGGTTTTTAATCGAGTACATGAAATAATTCCCAATGGAAACGGCATGCTTTCTTCAAGCAGCAAACACAGTGGCCTATTTATTAAAAAACCGCTTGATTCAACTACCTATTATCTAATTAGTCCCGGATTCAGTTTTATGGATGAATTGTATTGGAATGAAATTGACCTTACCCTAGACGGTGGGTTTGGTGATATCGTACCAGGTATGAAAAACCTAACTTTAATGAACAACAACCTTGATGAAATGGTGACTTGCGTAAATCATTGTAATGGCCAGGATGTATGGGTCCTAACTGGTAAAAATGGCACCAATGAATTTCATGCATTTCTGGTTTCTGATGCAGGGCTTTCTACAGTTCCTGTAGTTTCAACACCTGTAGGAGGGCCCATAAATACAACAACAGGAAGAGGCACTATTAAATTTTCCCCAAATGGGAAATGGCTTGTTTTAGCGGCTCAGATATCTACCTCAACGATACCTACTACCTTATATCAATTTGATAATAGTACAGGAATTGTATCTAACCCTTTAGCTCTTGACTCAAACGATGCCCATGCAATATCCTTTTCACCAGATAATACCAAACTTTATATTGGCCATCAACAAAATGGCTGCAAGATGTATCAATATGAACTTGATATCCCAGGCATTCTAGCTTCAAGAACACTTGTAGGAAATGTTCCCGGCCCAGCATTGTGGTTGCTACAAAACGCACCTGATGGCAAGATATATATGGACCCGGGAGGTAATGCTACAACCTACCCTGTAATTAACAACCCAAACCTTAAAGCACCGCTATGCAATTTTGATCCAACAGGATTTTCTTTAAATGGAAGAATACATAGTTTTTCATTATCCTTCATCTCTTGTTATAATGAATCTTTTTTTAATCTGCCAACTACTCTTGATACCACTATTTGTAATGGGGACAGTATCTTTCTGGGAGGGAATTATCAAACAACCGCAGGGATCTATTACGACACTTTAACTTCAGGTTCATTGTGTGACAGTATTGTAAGCACAAATCTCATTGTTAGTCCACTTGATTCCGCTACCATTACTACCAGTATTTGTGAGGGAGACAGTATTTTGCTGGAAGGAAATTACCAGACAACCACAGGGGTCTATTACGACACTTTAACTGTGGGTTCTGGCTGTGACAGCATTTTAATCATCAACCTCATCGTTAGCACACCTGATTCTACCATTATTGATGCCAGTATCTGTGAGGGGGACAGCCTCTTACTACAAGGAAATTATCAAACAACCACAGGGACCTATTACGACACTTTAACTTCTGGTTCTGGATGTGACAGTATTCTAATTACCAACCTTATCGCTATTCAACCTGATTCCACAATTATTGATATCAGTATCTGTGCGGGAGACAGCCTCTTGCTACAAGGAGAATACCAAGCAAACACAGGAGTCTTTTATGACACTTTAACTTCAGGTTCTGGATGTGACAGTATTCTAATCACCAACCTCATCGTTAATCTACCTGACACGACGACCATTGATACCAGTATCTGTGAGGGTGACAGCCTATTGCTGCAAGGGGATTACCAGACAAGTACAGGAACCTATTTAGACATATTAACTGCAGCTTCTGGATGCGACAGCATCCTGATTACTAACCTCATAATTGACCCATCAGATACAAGTATTATTGACACGAATATCTGTGAGGGCGATAGCATATTGCTGCAAGGAATTTACCAGGCAAGCACAGGAACCTATTTTGACATTTTAACTGCAGGTTCTGGATGTGACAGCATCCTGATCACCAACCTCATCATTGACCCTCTTGATTTTCTTCAAGTCACCAGCGATACAAGCATAATGCTTGGAGCAAGTCTTGAATTATTAGCTGTTGGAAGCAACAATTATTTATGGAGTACAGGAGATACTGGCAACAGCATTACTATAAGCCCTTCACAAACCACGACCTATTCCGTAACCAGCACCAGTTCTCAGGGATGCGAGACCACAAGAACAATTACGATTACGGTAACAATACAATATAGTGCATATGTGCCAAATATTTTCTCACCTTCCAGTAACCAAGAGGAGCACCAGAGGCTATATGTATACGGAAGCAATATTGAAACCTATGAACTAGTGATCTATGATCGTTGGGGAGAAGTGGTTTTTGAGACTTCTGATCTGGCTGCCACTATTCGTCAGGATGGCCTCTGCTGCAGGTATGGTCCTGGTTGGGACGGCAACTATAAGAATAAAGAAAAGCTACTGACCATGAATGTCTTTGCTTATAAGTTAACAGGAGCATTTGCAAATGGGGAGGCATTTTTTGATTCTGGAAATATTACAATGGTAAAGTAAAATAGGTTTCATTTATTTTGAAATGTACAAATCCAATTTATATGTTTCCATAAAACAATTACAATAGCTTAATTTTAGTTGCTAAAGAGGAAGGACACAACCATATCTGGAAAAGAGGAGTTAAGTGGCAAAATTTTAATGCAATAATATAAAATTGTTTTGCCAATTATTTCAAATCAATATTATATGAAAGCAAATATTGTCAAGTGCGTTTTTTTGCTATTATTCTGCAGCTCAAATGCGTTATCGTCTTTTGCAGCAACTTATACGGTAACAAATATAAATGATGCGGGAGCAGGCAGCTTTCGACAAGCATTGATAGATGCCAACACTAATCTTGGAGCAGACATCATTAATTTTAATATCCCTGGCGCTGGGCCACATACTATATTCTTCACTTCTACATTGCCAGATGTAAGTGATCCTGTAACCATAAATGGATATAGTCAGCCAGGTGCATCAGCAAATACTATAGATATTTTTTCTATAAGCGCATTAACTCCCTTAAATGCAGTTATGAAAATTGTTTTTAATGGTACTAACTCAATAAGTGGTCTAAAAATAACAGGGGGTAAAAGCATTATTAAGGGAGTCGTTTTTCAAGAGTTTGGAAATAGTGCTGATCCTTTTAATAATAATCTCAAATATGATTTAAAGATTGCCAGTGATTCAAATGCTGTTGAGGGTTGTTGGTTTGAGGTTTTAGCAGACGGCTCTAATTATACTCCAAATGTTGTTTATTACTCAATTTATCTTGGAGAAGGAATCAGGAGCTATGGAAATACCATTGGTAATGGAAACCCCGATGGAATTAACTGGGTTAGTGCTGCTATGGGAGGAGGGAACTCTGTGGGAATTCAGTGTGGTAGAATCTCAGGCGGAAGTATTAAAGGAAATTTAATAGGGCCAACAAAGAATGGCCAAAACACATGGTATATTCAAGGATTTGGTGTCCATACTGGTGCGTCTTCTCAATCAGCACTGGACCTTGTTGTCGGTGGAGCCAATTTAGGTGAAGGGAATGTTTTTTCTGGTAATCTAGGTTTTGGGTTTAGAAGCCAAAATGATTCTAGACTAATTTTTCAGGGAAATGTTTGCGGTACCACCCCTGATGGAAAAGCAGGCCTATACCAAGATTCTGGAGGAAACCCAATGATTACAGCTGGCGGTGTTTGTGGTGGAGGTGATAATTTGGGTCAACAGGATGGAATACACATAAGAAATTGTGATGATTGTCTTGTAGGTGGAGACAGAGCTGTTGGCACAGGTATGTTGGGTGAAGGCAATCTTTGTTCAGGAAATAGTAGATATGGTATAGCTTTAACTTTTAATCCCCGTTCATCAACAATTGTTTCAGGTAATATTTGCGGTCTTAATTATCAAGGAGCTTCTTTACTTTGTAACCATGGAAATAGTGGAGACCCTCAATCATATGGTATTTATATAGCAGCTACCAATACCCCTGCTGGTGGTGCAACCATAGGGGGCAATACAGAAACCAAAGGTAATGTTTGCTCTGGTAATGATGAAGCAGGTATTTATTTTGAATCAACAGTCAACCCTGACTTCAATGTTATTGGCAATCGTTGTGGTCTTCAGCACAATGGCTTAGTTGTGGTAGCTAACAATGTTCAGAAATATGGAATATATATTAATGATAATGGATCTCAGAAAATTGGCTCTACAAATGCCGGAGAAGGAAATGTTCTTTCTGGCAATCTGGATGCCGGCCTTGTACTATCTGGGGCAAATTGCACATCGAATAAAATTTATGGAAATTATATTGGAATTTCTGATGTCGAAAGCACACCAAGCTTAAGCGATCAAAATGATGGAATTCTTATCCAAGGTGGAGCTTCAAATAATAAGATTGGCCTGAATGTGGGCGAAGAGAATATTATTACTTGTAACATCGATAATGGTATTCGAATAACTGGCATAGGTTCCACTGGAAACGACATTTACAAAAACTACATAGGTTGCCGATCAGATCAGGGTGTCGTCGTTGCACCGATGCAAGATTGTGGTATACGTATTGAAAATGGTGCAAGCAACAATGAAATTGGCAGGTTTGGCAATATCCTGAATGAAGAAAATGTGATCATTGACAATGATCTGTATGGGATATATATTGATGGAACCACAAACGACTGTACTGGGAATAGTATAAGCGGAAACTATATAGGCGTAAAGACAGATCAAACAAATTTACCAGGAAATGATCAAGACTATGGCATTTACATTAATGGGGCTAGTGCCAATAATATAGGAAGCACACTTGATCCGTTTTTCTTTAATGTTATTGCAGACAATGGTATAGCTGGTATTTACCTCACAGGGGCAGGCAGCACTGGAAACTTGATCAGGAACAATTATGTAGGCTGCGATAACACACAAGCTGCCATTGCAGGAGCAAATCAAACTAACGGCATCCTTGCTACGGGAGCTGCCTCCAATAATTTTATGGGTGGTGCAGGGGCAAATAATGCCAATTATATCGCATATAATACAACAAATGGTGTTGAAATTGGAACGCAAACTAATGGTGATTTAATTTCAAGAAATCCCATTCATAATAATGGCAACAAAGGCATACACCTAAATTTCTTTTTCAACACCTCCTTTAGTGGCAATTTATACAATCCAGCTCCTGCAATCGACCCTGTACAATTAATTGCAGGAACAGTTACAGGAACAGGTATCGCTGGACAAACGGTAGAATTGTTTCTGAGTGATATTGCTTGTGGGCAAAATGCCTTTACATATCTTGGCACTGCTGTTGTTGACGGGGGAGGTAATTGGTCAATTGCAGGTTTAAGCCTTTCACCGGGAGACAATGGAGTGGCAACGCAAACCGATGGCTTAAACAATACTTCTGAATTTAGTAATTGTGTGACCATAGATGTCCTTGCAGCAATTTTTAGTGCAAGTGATTCGCTTATATGCATGGGTGATTGTATTAATTTTAATGATCTTAGCGCAGGCACGCCTATCAGCTGGACCTGGACTTTTAGCGGAGCAAATACTACCAGTTCAGCCATTCAGAATCCGACAGGAATTTGTTACAACACAGCTGGGTCCTTTGATGTGGAATTAACAGTTTCGGATGGGACTAATAGTAATACATTAACAATGTCTAATTTTATTACTGTTAATGCTCTTGATGATGCAAGTTTCAGCTATAGTACTTCTTCATATTGCACTAATGAATCGGATCCAACACCAATAATCACTGGCCTGGCAGGAGGGACATTCTCAAGCTCTGGAGGATTGTCTTTAAATGCTACTACTGGGGCCATTGATGTTTCTGCATCAACACCTGGTAATTATATTGTTACCTATAATACTAGCGGACCTTGTCCAAATTCATCCACCCAAAATATTACAATTGATGTATTACCTACTGCTACTATAAGTGGTGGCGGTACCATCTGTGCAGGAGACCCTATACCCGATATTACCATCACTCTCACAGGCACAGGACCCTGGGACATCACCTATACTGATGGCATTACTCCAGTAACTATTAATGGCATTGTCTCCTCACCCTATACTTTAAGTGGTTTAGC
>DTSC01000386.1:0-2808 GCA_012965625.1 Flavobacteriales bacterium
ATTGAAGTAATACTTTTTTTATCTTTTTCACTTATTAAATGGTAATTGAGGTTGTTAAGTCAATCTCTTCCAATATCATGACTATAGTCAGGCACTGTTCTAATTCCCCTTTAAATATAGTTGCCTTTCCATTATAATGAACTTTTGAAGTTAGCATATGTGCATTTCTTGTATTGCATCTAAGCGCTTTAACCAACTGTAAAATTACCTCGTCAAAGGTATGCCAATCATCATTAAACATTGTTAGCTTGGCAGATGTTACAACATCTAAATGGGATTTGTAAATAGAATCTTTTTCTGGCTGTTTCATTATAAATAATTATCCTCCTGCAAAGGGGGGTAAAATTGCAATAACATCTCCATTATTAATTGAAGTGTTTTCTTTTAGGATTTCTTGATTCAATGCCATTATATATGTCATGTTTTGGAGCTGTGGAAACAAAGCTGTCAATTGCTCAGATAGTTCATCCGTATCTTTTACATTTTGATATTTTATCGAAGACATGCAAGCAGCTTCACTTACCATCCCATAAAATAAAACTTCTATCTCCATGAATTTGATTGTTGGTACTTTTGTAAATCTTCAACTGTATTGACATTATCAAACAAATATGGGGAATAAAATTCCAAATCGTTTGAAATATCAATATATTTTATATCGGAAACCCTTAATAAGTCTTTCATTTTATTCTTTCCTGCCTTAATTTGGGATTCATGGATATCCATGAATGTCTTTTCATACACTCCCGCAAGTGGTTGAATCTTCTCTAGATGGATTGGGATTGTAGCTTGAAAATTTACATTATGGCTCTTAAGCATATATTGCAAGAAATTCAAAGACAGGTTGGGCATATCACATCCTATTACGATGTTTGTGTTTGTTGTTGAGTGAAATAATCCGGTGTGAATTCCTCCTATAGGTCCTTTATTAGTAAAAATATCTTTATGTAAAGGGTATTTAAATTGGCCATATTTAGATTGGTTGGCAATTATCAAAATATTTCTTGTGATCTTTTCTGCCTTTGATATATTGTGTTCTAGCAGAGTCTTGCCATTAAGTTTAATTAAACATTTATCCCTCCCCATCCTTTTGCTTTTGCCTCCAGCTAATAGGATTATAGAAACATCCTGACTAAAAATATTTGTCATCATGGTATTAAATAGGCATTAACCGGTGCTCCATCTTTTAATTGTATTTCATTTTCAGATAGCTTTATTAAAATATTGGATTCTGCTAGAGACTTTAGCATATGTGAACCTTGTCCAAATAAAACTTCTGCTTTTCTTCCACACATATTCCCAGCCAGAAAGTGCACTTTACCATCATCTTTTCTTTTATAGTCATGAGCTAAGCTTGTTTTAATTGAAAGCAGATCTGCATTACTATCCCCCATGGCATTTCTGATAAATGGAAGGATATAATAGTAAAAACAAATTAGAACTGCTCTGGGATTTCCAGGTAATCCAAAAGCAAATTTATCCCCCTTCTTTGCAAAAAGCAATGGTTTGCCAGGCTTTTGACATACTTTATGGAAGATGATGTCAAAGTTATTTGCTTCCAATGCAGATCTGGTGAAATCATAATCTCCAACAGAGACACCACCGGTAATTAAAAGTATATCGACCAAATTTTCATGGTGCTTAATGCTATTTGATAATTGTTCAAAGCTGTCAGAACAGTTCTTGTAATCTGTCTCAACACCTATTTTATTCAGACCCGCTTTGAGCATTTTCCCATTTGATTCATAGATCTTTCCATGAAGGAGGTCTTTCTTTTTTGTTGTAAATTCATTTCCTGTTATAATGATATGTACTTTAGGGGAACTAAATACTCTTACCTTATTTATACCTAAGGAAGCAAGGAACCCTATTGCTGCTGGATTTAACATTGTACCTTTTGCCAGTGCAAGCTCACCTTCTTTGATCTGCTCACCTGCTTTTCTTAAATTTGCACCTATTTGAATATCAGATTTTGTAATCCTGATTTTGTCGCCATGTATTGTTACATCTTCCTGCATTACAATTGTATCTGCTCCATCGCAAATTGGCGCACCTGTAAATATCCTTGAACATTCTCCAGGTGAAAGTTGTATGTCCCCTTTGTCGCCAGCTTTGATCTCAGCTACTAATTTAAGATCCAGGCAATTATTGTCGAGGCTTTTGAAATTGAAACAATATCCATCTACAGCGGTCTGATGAAATAAGGGATGCTGAATAGGAGAGGTAATATTATTAGCAAGAAATTTATTAGCCGCTTTATCTAAGGGCAATGTTTCCTTGCCAAGATCAAGGTTGTTGCCAGCAATTAACTTCTTTGCCTCATCTACACGTATCATTTGACAGAATTAAAATCCACTTTAATTAATATTATTAAATTTACTTTATAAATCGCAATAAAGGGTTAAATATATGAATTTGGAAAGAAAACCTGTACTGGTTATCATCATATTTCTCTGTTTCGTCCCACTTGCTAAAGGCGACACATAGGGTGTATAGAACTAAAGAAACCGCATCTAATTAACTTTTGGAATAATAAAATATAGTATGAGTATTCAACTTGTAAAAGCAGGGGAACAGGGTAGGGGGCAGTTTAATAATGGTGAGATATTAGAATACAAGCCAATTGGTTTTCCCCAGGATGGAGGGAAACTAAAACCATATTCAAATTTATTCTACTGGGCTCATGCTTGGACTGATACAGGAAGTACCATAGGAGAACATCCACACCAAGGATTTGAGATACTTAGCTTTGTTCTTGAAGGATCTATTGAGCACTATGACAATAAACAAGAAGGATGGAATGTGCTC
>DTSC01000386.1:2818-7489 GCA_012965625.1 Flavobacteriales bacterium
GTAATAAGATCTGGTAATGGTATCAGCCATGCAGAAAAATTAAATAAGGGGGCCCATATGTTTCAAATCTGGTTTGATCCTGATTTGAGTAAGGCTATTAACAAACCTGCAAGTTATAATGACTATCAGAATGATCAATTTTATATTGGATTTGAACAAGGTCATAGTGTTAAAGTATATGCTGGCCCAAAAGGAATAATGAAGCTTGATACTCCAGGAATTGTTATTAAAGAATATTCCTATGAAAGGGGAATGCATAGTTTTTCAATGAATTTGAATAATTGTTATTCACTCTATATTATTGATGGAGAGGGAGAGATAATAAATGAAGATCAAAAAGTTATTATTGAAAAAGAGGATTTTGTTGTGATGAAGAAAATCAACCTTGTTAATATCAATTTTATTAAACCTGCTATTGTATTTGTTATTATTTCTGAAATAGAGATCCCTTATAAGACCTATCCATATTTGTAATTAATATAAGGTAAAAATAAAAGTGTTAGAGATTGATGTTAACAAACATCATCAAGATTCTATGTATCTGGAACAATAGGTGTAATTAAAAAATTAACAGAAATTATCTTACATTTATAAATGAGGTAATAATTTGGATCTATTACCCTTTTTTAAAATTGTAAAATGTTGAGATGAGTCTTTCTTTATATTTTACCTTAGATTTATTAGATTTGCAAGAATTAACAAAAGGGATGCTAAGAGTTTCGCATATTAAGTTTTACTTCTTTGTATTATTATTTGTTTGCTTGAATTCTCATTTGAGTGCCCAAATTGAATTGAGCAAGGGTGAAGGAAAAATACTCAAGAGTGCCAATTCTTTTTATGAGAATGGCAACTTTCTTTCGGCAAAGGATTTGTATCAAAAGTTATACAATAAAGGTCTTGCAACAGGAGAAATCTCTTTTAAACTGGGGAAATGTATCTTAAATGCAGAAGGGGATTATGAAGTTGCCTCTGAGTACTTTCTCAAATCTAATGAATCAAAATTTCCTGAATCGTACTTTTATTTAGCAAAATGGTATCACTTCAAGGCTGACCTTGACATGGCCATAGAACATTACAAAAGCTATATGGCAATTATAAATGGAAAGATTGAAGGCCATGGAGATATTAATGATTATATTACCTCTTGCAATACCGCCAAGGAGATGCTGGCAAATCCTGTTGATGTAGAAGTTGAAAACTTGGGTCCTATAATAAATACAGTTCATGCTGAATATGCGCCAGTAATTTCAATGGACGAGTCCTTTATGTTATTTACTGCGAGGAGGCCAAATACTACTGGAGGGAAAAAGGATGCTTCAGGCAGATATAATGAAGATGTTTATATGACCACAAATGTTCAGGAAAAATGGTCAGACCCAAAACCTGCTGGACCATCAATAAATACAGAAAACAATGATGCTACGGTAGCATTGTCTGGAGATGGTTTTGTTTTAATTACCAATAAATCAGATGAATCAGGTAAAGGTGGAGATTTATATTGGTCTAGGCTGTCAGGTGATGAATGGCAAGAGCCAATAAAATTTGATGAAGGTATTAACACTGAGCATTTGGAGACAGGCGCTTCCTATTCTGCTGATATGAGAACCTTATTCTTGGCAAGCAATCGGCCTGGAGGATTTGGTGGAAAAGATATATATAAAGTAGAAAAATTACCAGATGGAAGATGGAGCCTTCCTGAAAATTTGGGAGATAAAATTAACACAATCTATGATGAGGAGACTCCTTTTATTCATTCTGATAATAATACGTTGTATTTTAGTTCTAATGGGCATTCAACCATGGGAGGCTATGATATTTTTAAAGCGAGCCGGAATCTTGACAAAACATGGAATGTACCAGAGAATTTGGGCAGTCCGATAAATACAACAGGGGATGACCTGTGCTTTGTTTTATCTGCAGAGGGGAAGCATGGGTATTTGTCTTCAAAACGAGAAGGTGGGGTTGGTAATTATGACATTTATGTAGTTCATTTAGCTGATGAGCCTAAACAATTAACAATTATTAGAGGAATTGTAAGTGCTGGAGCAGGAGATGATGTAAAACCAGTTGGTGCAAAGATCATTGTTACGGAAACAGAAACACAAAAACTTCAGGGAATTTATACATCAAATTCTAAAACCGGAAAATATTTGATTCTTATACCACCTGATCCTTTAACATTTACCACCTGATATAAAATATTCTCTGAGGGTAAATGTTAAAGGATACCAACCTATCTATCAAGCACTATTTTATGAGTCTGGATCGGGTTTTAACATCATCAATAAGCCATTACAATTAACTAAGAAGAAGAAATAGTTTGGTTTTAGGGTTTTCCTAACCTTTATCAGACATTGTCTCGTTTAGCTTATTTCTGCATACTATACTGGTTGATATCTTATCAATTTCCGTATTCTGATAAACCCAGACTAATTATTAACAACAAGAGGTTTAAAAGGATTAATAGGCGATAAACAAATTTTCCAGTTTTACGTATATTTGATTTATGAATAAAATTAATACTTTCCTGCTATTGCTGACTTTTGGGTTTAACTCAATCTCGCTTAGCCAACAGCCTACAGAGCAGGATTGTCTTGGTGCTATTGCAATTTGCCATACTACCTTTTCTACAACAAGTGCTTTGCCTGGTACCGGAAATGTGCCTAATGAAATTAATCCTGCCACAAGCTGCCTTGAGGCTGGGGAAAAGAATGATGTTTGGTATGTTTTTTCTGTACAAACATCAGGCATCTTGTGTTTTACCATCACCCCTAATTTTTCACTTGACGATTATGATTGGGCAGTTTATAATTTGACAAGTAATACCTGCTCTGATATTTTTGGAAATCCCAGCATTGAGATTTCTTGCAACTATGCTCCGGATGCAGGCCCTACTGGACCTAATGGACTGGGAGGCCCTCAAAATGAAGCTTGTTTGTTTGTTTTTGTAGGTGAAACATATGTGATTAACGTAAGCCAGTTCTCGCCATCACCTAATGGATATAGTATTGATTTTAGTAATTCTACCGCTTCTGTTTTTGATTATATTTCTCCGGTATTACAATCTATATCAACTCCCATATCCTGCGGAGAAGACACACTTACATTTACATTTTCTGAGGACGTTCTTTGTAATACCATTTCTGAAAGCTCTTTCTATTTAGATGGCCCTGGTGGGCCTTATACCTTAACCGGAATAGTAAGTTCTGTTTGTGATATTGGTGGCACCCAGGACAATACTTTTAAAATTGGGGTTTCTCCACCTATGCAGTTAGGAGGTAATTTCGAACTTTGTGTAGATTCAAATTCTGGGGTTACTGACCCCTGTATTAATGAGGCTCCTTGGTTGTGTCTTCCGTTTACTGTAATAGGTTTATCCTTGTCAGCCACATTCATTAACGACGTTATGTGTTTCGGAGATTCATCAGGAAGTGCCGCTGTAACTGCTTCAGGTGGCTCACCGCCATATAATTATTTATGGGATGATTCTAGTGGGCAAACTGACTCACTTGCTACAGGCTTATCTGGTGGTGAATATTTAGTGATTGCAACGGATATTTTTGGATGTAGTGGTGATACAAGTATATTTATTGCTGAGCCAATTGTTGTATCAGAAAATTCTAATGTTTCTTGCGATGTTCCAACAATAAGTGATACCATGGCAGATTGTAATGCGTCTGCAAGTGTAATGGTAATAGGAGGGACTCCTCCCTTTAGTTATCAATGGTATGATAGCTTTTTTGATTCTGTGCCTGGTGAGACTTCTGATTCTATTTCTGATTTATGTATTGGTTCATGGATTGTTATTACTACAGATTCCTTTGGTTGCCTGGATACTACCACAGTTGAAATTAAAGGGCCTCAGATATCTGATACAACATTGCTTATAAGCTGTCCAGGTGATTGTGATGGTTCAGCAATTATTCTCTCCTTAGAAGGCATGCCTCCATATACTTATCAATGGGAGCAACCATTAGGTAACCCAATTCTTGGCGAAACTGACTCCATATTAGATAGTATATGTGCCGGGAACTTTTATCTTCAGATATATACTGGGAATGGGTGTACCTTAGTTTCTAATGTAACAGTTTCAGATCCTATTCTTTTGGGATCAAATTCCACATACACGCCTTCCTGTTTTGGTGCCTGTGATGGTACAGCAGAAGCAAAACCTTATGATGGAATACCTCCTTATACCTATTCATGGCAAGATCCGGACCTTCAAACAACTGCTGAAGCTTCGGGGCTTTGTCCGGGACTCTTTACGGTATATATAACGGATTCGAAGGGGTGTGGTCCTGATACATTAGAAGTAATAATAAGTGAATATCCAGAGATAATTCTCACTACAAATATTGCCGATCAGGAATGTGATACAATAAATGGTGCAGCAACAGCAGTAGCTAGCGGAGGCTCAGCGCCATACACATATGAATGGGATGACCCTGCAGCAAGCACATCCAGTGGGGTGATTGGTTTGCCAGCTGGTGTTTTTTCAATACTTATTACAGATGCTAATTCATGTACAGCAATTGAATTTGTATCCATTGGTTATACCGATAGTGCCCAAGGAATGATAAATATAGCTGATTCAATTTCATGTAAAGGTGCAACTGATGGAGCGCTTTTTGTTTCAAGCCTCAGCGGAGACACGATGCCTTATCAAAACTG
>DTSC01000387.1 GCA_012965625.1 Flavobacteriales bacterium
TGCTTTAACGGGTTATTATTGGTAAATTTGTGCCAATAATTGCAAATATTGATTTCCCTCCCTGATTTAAAATATCATAAAAATTAACTTAATTATGTTTGTGAAAAAAATTGTTTTTCTTTTACTTCTCTTTGTACCTTTTGTGTTTAATGCTCAAAGTAATAATTCACAGGACAACTTCAAATGTGGTATCAGTCAACAAACTGCAGCTATTATTAAACAGAGATTGATGGACAATCGTCAATTGTATAATAAACAGGAAGTTAAGGATTTGATGACCAATCGTGTCATCACTTATATTCCATTGTCAATACATAATGTTGCAGGTGATGCTAATGGCCTTGGAAAAACCAGTGAACAAACAATATTGGGCTTTCTTTGTGGTTTAAATGCGATATATGCCGATCAGGATGTACAGTTTTTTATTCACAATTCAATTCGTAATCATGTAAGTACTTATATCTACAACAATGCAGCTACCAGTACGTCAAGGGCACATATGTTGAGGTATAAAATTAATAATACTTTGAATCTTATTATAGGTAGTTCAGCCCTTAATCAGGTTGCTTCATGGTACGATGGCTTTGGTGATTTTATTTTTCTTTTGCAATCCATGTTAACTACCCAAGCAAAAACAGAAGCACATGAAATTGGACATTTCTTTACTTTACCTCACACTTTTTATGGTTGGGAAAGTATGGATGCAGAAGCTACTTACGGAGGGCAAAATGTTCCTTCGACAGTAGGATCAGGATGGTCTGCTTTTTCTCCTGAAACTGTTCCCCGTTCCGGTGGGCAATCGAATTGTTCCTGGGCATCAGATGGGTTTTGCGATACAGAAGCAGATTATTACTCCGATCGTACCAATTGTCCTTATAATCCTACAATGAATGATCGTTATGGCAATGCTTTGAACCCGGATGAAACAAATATGATGTCCTATGCTTTGGATCATTGTGTAGATAATTTTTCTTCTGAACAACAAACTGCTATGGCTATAGATATTGCATCTCGTTCGTGGGTAACAAATACGCCGAATAGTACGGCCGATGTAACTGGTGTTGCCACTGCGGTATCTCCTCAAAACAATGGTCAATTGGGTTCTGTTTCTAATGCTACTGTCCGTCTGGATTGGTCTGATGTATCAGGTGCTACATGGTATTATCTGGAAGTTATTGGCACCATGATACCCGGTCTGTGGTTGCCGAATACAAGTGATGTTATTTTTAAAGGAATTATTTATACCGGCAGCTATTATGATTTGTCGACAACTGAACTTGTTGCAGGAAATCACTATGCATGGAGGGTCAAAGCAATCAATGCTAGTTCAACTTGTGCTGGTATTTCTTCTTATTATTCTTTTGAAGCTGTTACTTCTGTTACCGCAATAAAAGATCTGCCTATTGAAAAGCAAATGTCCTTTAAAGTAAACTCAAATCCGATTTCAACCTCTTTTATTCCCTTGTCTGTTTATGCTGCAGTGGATGTATTAGGATCTATAAAAATTTTCAGTATGGATGGCAGAGAAGTATTGGCTGTTAATAAACAAATTATTAGCCAGGGACATAGTTTGGTACAGATTCCTGCCGGGCATTTGCCAAATGGAATGTATACTGCCGTATTGATAACTGACAGAGGTCAATTACAACAAAAACTGATCATTCAGAAATAAGCCTGTTTTTGATTTTATTGGAACTAACCGGATTGTTTTTTTTAAAAACTATACTGGTTGTAACACTGTAGTTGTATGTTTATTAGAATTATGGATCTAAATCAATGGGTCTAAATATACACTTCAGAAGTGTTCATTTTTCTCTTAAATTGTACTTGAACTTTCAATTAGAATAGTTTAATTTGTATATTACCTGAAACTCATAAATTTGTTTATCAGGATAATTATATATTTAACGTCTTGTTCCCGCTAGATTGAATTTACAAAAGGAGACCCCTTAAATATTGATTCATTTTATTGCTTCATAAAATAAAACTTAGTATTATATAACTTAATAATT
>DTSC01000388.1 GCA_012965625.1 Flavobacteriales bacterium
AGAGTGGTGGTTGCTCAGGATTAAGCTATATGCTTGAGTTTGATAGCACGTTTAAGGAAGGTGATCAGGAATTTGAGGATAAAGGCATTAAGATTGTAGTGGACAAGAAGAGCTTTTTATATCTGGTTGGAACTGAGCTGGACTACTCAGGGGGCCTTAATGGAACTGGATTCACTTTTGTAAATCCAAACTCCACCCGAACTTGTGGGTGCGGTGAAAGTTTTTCTGTGTAGTATTTTTTTATCCCCTTATTTATAATTAGTCTAAATAAAAATAAGCAAATGGGCAATGAGTTAGAAATATTAAAGGAAGTAACAGGCCAGGAATACAAATATGGCTTTGTAACTGATATTGAATCTGATAAAGCCCCTATAGGTTTATCTGAGGATACAGTTAGGCTTATTTCAAGAAAGAAAAAAGAACCAAAATGGCTCTTGGATTGGCGGCTAAAGGCTTTTAAGTATTGGCAGACATTAGAAGAGAAAGAACCAAAATGGGCACATATCAAATATGATGGTGTGGACTTTCAGAATATTATTTACTATGCTGCCCCAAAGAGGAAAAAAGAACTAGAAAGTTTAGACGAGGTAGACCCAGAACTGCTAAAGACTTTTGACAAACTTGGTATCTCTTTGGAAGAACAAAAAAAATTATCTGGTGTTGCCGTTGATGTAGTGGTTGATAGTGTTTCTGTAAAAACCACATTTACAAAAAAACTAAAGGAGTTGGGAATTATCTTTTGCTCATTTAGTGATGCCGTTCAGGAATACCCTGAGTTAGTACAAAAATACTTAGGCACCGTGGTTCCTCAAACGGATAATTTCTATGCTGCATTAAATTCTGCCGTTTTTTCTGACGGATCTTTTTGTTATATCCCTAAAGGGGTACGATGCCCAATGGAGCTATCAACCTATTTTAGAATAAATGAAGCCAATACCGGCCAGTTCGAAAGAACCTTAGTGGTTGCAGATAAAGGAAGTTATGTAAGTTACCTTGAAGGCTGTACCGCCCCTATGCGAGATGAGAATCAACTGCATGCAGCTGTTGTAGAGCTGATCGCTTTAGAAGATGCGGAAATCAAATATTCAACAGTGCAAAATTGGTATCCTGGTGATAAAAACGGAAAAGGAGGTATTTTCAATTTTGTTACCAAAAGAGGAATTTGTAAAGGAAACAATTCCAAGATATCATGGACTCAGGTGGAAACTGGCTCAGCCATCACCTGGAAATACCCAAGTGTTATATTAAAAGGCGACAATACAGTTGGCGAATTTTACTCTGTGGCTGTTACAAATAACTACCAGCAAGCAGATACTGGAACAAAAATGATGCACATTGGCAAAAACACCATGAGCACTATTATATCCAAAGGTATTTCCGCAGGCAAAAGCAATAATAGTTACCGAGGCCTGGTGAAAATTTTAAAGAACGCTGATAATGCCAGGAATTTCTCTCAATGTGATTCCTTGTTACTTGGAGACCAGTGCGGAGCACACACCTTTCCTTATATTGAAACCGCTAATAAATCAGCAATTGTTGAACATGAAGCAACAACTTCAAAGGTAGGTGAAGATCAGATCTTTTATTGCAATCAAAGAGGCCTTGATACAGAACAGGCAATTGGCCTAATTGTAAATGGATATTGCAAAGAAGTCCTGAAACAATTACCCATGGAGTTTGCAGTAGAAGCACAGAAATTATTATCTATAAGCCTTGAGGGTAGTGTAGGATAAATTATCATTGATTTATTAAAGAATTAGAAAGCGATGTTAAAAATTGAAAATTTGAAAGCCTCTGTTGAAGGCAAAGAAATCTTAAAAGGAATTAATCTTGAAATTGGCGAAGGAGAAATTCATGCAATCATGGGTCCTAATGGATCTGGGAAAAGCACCCTGGCCAACGTTTTAGCTGGCAGAGAAGAATACGAAGTGACAGATGGTAGAGTAACCTATAATGGCATGGACCTGCTAGATATGGCACCTGAAGAAAGGGCAAGGGAGGGTGTTTTCCTTGCCTTTCAATACCCAGTTGAAATTCCAGGTGTTAACACAAGCCATTTTCTAAGGACTTCAATCAACGAAGTAAGGATGCACAGGGGAGAAGAGCCTTTAAATGGTGCAGAATTTTTAAAGCTGATGAAAGAAAAAATGAAAATTATCCAGATTGATAAGGCATTGACAAAAAGATCTGTGAATGAAGGGTTTTCTGGTGGGGAGAAGAAAAAAAGCGAAATATTTCACATGGCCATGATTGATCCCAAACTCTCCATCTTAGACGAAACAGATTCTGGATTGGATATTGATGCCTTGCGCATTGTTGCTGAAGGTGTAAACAAGCTTAAAACCCCTAATAATTCAACTATCATTATTACTCATTATCAAAGGTTATTGGATCACATTATACCTGATCAAGTTCATATAATTTACGATGGCAAAATAATAAAGTCAGGAGACAAGAGCCTTGCATTGAAATTGGAGAAAAAGGGATACGACTGGATAAAGCCTGAATTGGGATTGGAAACTTCAATAGCATAAGTTGACATGAAAGTAAATCTATCAAAAAGCACCGATCATCCTGGAATTATTGCCGGACTTGATCCATTAAGGAAAGAAGCTATTGACTCTTTTAACTTAAATGGTCTTCCCAACAACAGGATGGAAGCTTGGAAATATTCCAACATCAATAAAGTTATTAAAAAAGACTGGGTGCTTGAAAGCAATATTGAGGAATTGGTCCAAAACCAGGTTAAATCAAATGGAATTTCTCAAAAAGACGGATCTATTCAAGTGAGCCTGATCAATGGGAAGGTCTATAAGAACTCTACTCACCCAATTAATCACAATGTAATGGTTTGTGGTTTAAGTGAGGCTTCCAGTAAATATCAATCCCTTTTAGAAACACATCTTGGAAACCATGCATGTCTTAGATCAGGCCTTACGGCACTAAATACGGTACATATTTCAGATGGTCTCTTTATTTACATACCAGACAACACTATCCTGGAAGATCCTATTTATATTCACAACAAGTATCAATCTGGAGAGTTGCGTTTATTTCACCCCAGAAGCCTGATCATTATGGGGAAAAACAGCTCAGCTACTATTATTGAAGATCATGAAAATAACACCATTCCCTCCGATGGTTCGTTTTTTGCAAATTCTATTACTGAAGTTTTTGTAGATGAAAATGCGCGCCTGGATCAATATATCTTGCAAGATGATAGCTCAGAAGATGGCAATCATGTTTCTTCTTCATTCATTACCCAAAATCAGGCCTCAGTTTATACCAGGTGTACTTTCACCTTAAATGGAAGCTTTGTCAGAAACAATGTAGAAGTGAACATGGAAGGAGAAGGATGTGAATCCAACCTATATGGTTACAGTCATTTAATAAACCAGAATCAAACAGATAATCATACCCATATTAATCATAAAGTTCCCAATTGCCTGAGTAATGAGCTATATATAGGTTTGCTTGATGACAAATCATCCGGTATTTTTAATGGAAAGGTATTGGTTCATAGAGACGCTCAAAAAACAAATGCATTTCAATCTAACAAAAACATTCTCTTATCAGACAATGCAACTATGAATTCTAAGCCTGAGTTAGAGATCTATGCAGATGATGTCAAATGCAGTCATGGAGCCACAACAGGCCAGGTAAATAAGGAAGCATTATTTTATCTTCGGTCCAGAGGAATTCCTAAGGCCAAGGCCATTCCCATGTTGTTATTCGGATTTGCTTATGATGTTATTGAAAAGGTTAAAAACAGCAAGTTCAAGGAAGAAATTAATGCATTGGTTTTAAAAAGACTTGAAAATTAGGCTCAGGTTTTTTTGAATTCTTTAATTAACTATGGAAGTATTAACAGCAGAAGATCATCTTTCTCTAATGACTCTTGACCCCTATAAGATAAGAAAAGATTTTCCCATTTTGAAGCAGGTTGTCCATGGTTCTCCTTTGGTTTATTTGGATAATGGCGCATCTTCACAAAAGCCAGAGATTGTTATTGCTGCCATTGAAGATTACTATAGAACGAAGCACAGCAATATCCATCGCGGCGTTCATTATTTGAGCTCAATGGCTACTGAACAACATGAAGAGGTACGTGAAAAAGTAAAGGCTTTAATCAATGCTAAACACGATTATGAAGTTATTTTCACAAGTGGCACCACAGCATCTTTAAACACCCTTGCTTCATCAATCGGTAAAAAATGGATCTCTGCTGGAGATGAAATCATTATTTCGGAGATGGAGCATCATTCAAATATTGTTCCCTGGCAAATAGTTTGTGAAGAGAAAAATGCCAAGCTAAAAGTAATACCTGTTAAGGAAAGTGGAGACCTTGACCTGGAAGCATTTGATCATCTGTTAAATGAAAAAACCAAAATCGTGTCTGTTACGCATGTTTCCAATACCATGGGCACCATTGTACCCATAGATTATATCATAGGAAGGGCACATAAAAAGGGAGCTAAAGTAATTATTGATGGAGCACAGGCAGTGCCACATCAAAAAGTTGATGTACAGAAGATCGATTGTGACTTTTATTGCTTTTCAGCTCATAAAATGTTTGGCCCAACAGGGGTAGGAGTTCTTTATGGAAAAGAAAAACTATTAAATGAGCTTCCACCATATCAGGGAGGCGGAAATATGATCAGCAATGTGAGTTTTGAAAAAACAGAGTATAATGAGCTCCCTCACAAGTTTGAAGCAGGAACACCAAACATTGCAGGAGAGATCGGTTTTGGAGCTGCTATTGATTATATAAATGAGGTGGGTTACGAAAACATTCAGGAATACGAAACTAACCTGGTTAATCAAGCCGTTAATGCATTAAGGAACATAGAGGGCCTGCGACTTATTGGCACCCCTGAAGAGCGTGCAGGAGTGATTTCATTCATTATAGAAGGTCTTCATCCTTATGATATTGGCACCATCCTTGACCAGCAAGGAATTGCTGTCAGGACCGGCCATCATTGTACGCAACCACTAATGGACAAGTTTAAAATTCAAGGGACAGTAAGGGTTTCCTTCTCTTTCTATAATACAATAGAGGAAGTAGAGCTCCTGGTAAAAGGTATAGAAAAAGCAAAGGAGATGCTCAGCTAATTTTATAATATAATGGCAACAATTAATGAGCGACAAGATGAAATTATTGAGGATTTTAGCCTGTTTGATGACTGGATGGGCAAATATGAGCACCTGATTGAGTTTGGCAAATCTCTTCCGCTTCTTAATAAGGAACACAAAATTGAGGAAAATGAGGTAAAGGGATGCCAGTCAAAGGTTTGGCTGCATACAGAGTATAAAGATGGAAAGATTTATTTTACGGCAGATAGCAATGCAATCATTACAAAGGGCATCATTGGATTGCTGGTTCATATCTTATCAGGACAAAAGCCAGAAGAAATCATTAACAATGAATTATATTTTATAGATAAAATTGGGTTAAAAGAGCATTTGACTCCGTTAAGGTCAAATGGAATGGTGTCAATGGTAAAACAGATGAAAATGTACGCACTGGGTTATAAGATTAAAGCTTCATAAATAATGGAACCAAATAAAGTAATAATGGAACAGGCAATCATTGATGTGATAAAGACCTGTTATGACCCCGAAATTCCTGTAGACATATATACCCTTGGGCTTATCTATGAAGTAAAGATCGATGATGAATACAATGCAGAAATTATCATGACCTTAACTTCACCAAATTGTCCTGTGGCAGAATCGCTTCCGGCTGAAGTAGAAGCCAAGATACAAGGGATAAAAGGCCTTAAGTCTGCTAAGGTTACCATTGTTTTTGAACCACCTTGGGAGATGAGTATGATGTCAGAGGAAGCAAGACTCGAATTAGGCCTAATGTAACCTGTTATATGAGTGAAGAAATTACAAATCGGGTATCTAACTCAAAACTAATAAACTTCAACTTAGAGGATTATTATCCTGAAGGGGAAAGAGCCTTTATAGATATTTCCCAATACCTTGACCAGGGAATAGTGCTAAGGGAAAAAGAATTCAGGCAAGCCCTCAAAGAAGAAAACTGGGAAATATACAGAGATAAATTTGTAGCAATTGACTGTTCTACGGATGCCATTGTTCCTACCTGGGCATTTATGCTGACAGTTGCACATCTTCATGGTCTGGTAAAAAAGGCCATTCTTGGCGATTTGGAAACATTAGAAAAAATTTTGTTTCTCGATGCTCTTAGCAATATCGATCTAAGCAAGTATAAAGGAAAACCGGTTATCGTTAATGGATGCGGAAATAAACCGGTGCCGGATTCAGCTTACCTTGAGCTGACACAAGTTTTAAAACCTGTAGTGAAAAGCTTAATGTTTGGAGAAGCATGTTCAACTGTACCCATTTACAAAAGAAAATGAATCTTAAGCATTACAATATTTAAATTTATATTTGATAAAATATTTCAATCTAAGATCAACTAAATTTTAACCCTTCCTTTACAGGAAACAATACACACAACAAATGGCTTTTGAATTACCTGAACTAACCTACGCTCATGATGCGTTAGAACCACATATTGATGCAAAGACGATGGAAATACACCATGGCAAGCATCACAATGCATATACGACCAACCTAAACAATGCAATTGCAGGAACTGAACATGAAAATGTATCAATTGAAGATATCCTGTCTAATATCTCAAGCCATTCTCCTGCAGTTAGAAATAATGGTGGGGGCTATTATAATCATTGTCTCTTTTGGGAAATATTAAGTCCAGATGGGGGGGGTGAGCCATCTGGAAACCTAGGTGAATCAATCATCAGCACCTTTGGCTCTTTTGAGGAATTCAAAAATCAATTTGCTACAGCAGCTGCCACCAGGTTTGGGTCTGGATGGGCCTGGCTATGTGTTTGTGAAGGAAAACTATGCATATGTTCAACACCAAATCAGGATAACCCTTTAATGGATGGAGAATGTAGAGGAACGCCAATTCTTGGTTTAGATGTTTGGGAGCATGCCTATTACCTGAACTATCAGAACCGTCGACCAGATTATATTGCAGCATTTTGGAATGTTGTAAACTGGGATGTCGTTGCTGCAAAATATGATGCTGCTCAATAGTAAAGTCATCAGCTAAATATGGTGAGAGGATTTGCTATACTGGGATTTCTGCTATTAATTTGCCATGCTAAAGCAGATGGAAACAAATCCTATAAGCTTCTTGCGATTAATTTCAAATCTCAAAAGGAAGTTCCCAGGGCAATTCCAAAGAAAGTATTTCAGCTGAAACATAAGCTCCATCAAAAGTTAGATGGTGCAGACAAAAGCAGGGTTTTAGCAGCGGTCTTGTCATTTCCATTACCATTTGGCGTTTTTGGCATCCATCGTTCATATCTGGAAACAAGCAGTATAATACCAGCTGTTTACATAGTTACCTTTGGTGGAGGCTTTGGGATACTTCCCTTTATAGATTTTACTGTCATTCTCTTGTC
>DTSC01000389.1 GCA_012965625.1 Flavobacteriales bacterium
TGCACAGCATTCATATGAAGAAGAGCCCTGGAAAGCGTTGGCAGCAACCATGGTAGCCAAGCAGATAACAGACAGGGGCGTGAAGGACCAGCGAATTATCGAAGTGATGAAAAATACGCCGAGGCATCTTTTTATTGCGCCCGAATTTACAGAGCAGGCCTATGGTGACCATCCGCTGCCTATTACGGAAGGGCAAACCATATCACAGCCTTACATTGTTGCGCTCATGACCGAGCTACTGGATTTGACCCAAACCGACAAAGTGCTGGAAATTGGTACTGGATCCGGGTATCAGGCTGCGGTCTTATCACAATTGGTGAATTCAGTTTTTTCCATTGAGGTAGTTGCCTCTCTGGCCAGGGGGGCTAAGGAAAGGCTGAAGATTTTGGGATATAATAATGTGATCGTTAAACACGGAGATGGCTATAAAGGCTGGCCAGAACATGCCCCTTTTGACAAGATAATAGTTACTGCAGCTCCTCCTGAAATTCCAAGCGAGCTCATCAACCAACTCAATGATCCTGGCATAATGGTATTGCCTGTTGGCACCTATTCACAGGAGCTCGTTGTAATTACAAAAAAGGGTGGTGATGTTAATAAAGAGGTCATAATCCCAGTGCGGTTTGTACCCATGGTTCATGAAAAAGACGAGTAGTTTATGGGCATAAGGGTTGTAGCGTGATGGGTGCTTTGATATAGCATCAAATTTATAAAAAATCAGAACCTAATTGCTATTGAGTTACTTTTTAAACGTTTTCTCTTTAATCTTTTCTCCCTTCTTAAACATTAATTCATAGGCTTTCTGGCCATTGGTCCTGAAATAGGTCCATTTCTTATCCTTTACACCATTGCTGTAATATCCTATTACAGATTGGGAGCCGTGTTCATACCATTCAAGCCATTCGCCATCCTGGTTGCCATTAACATAGCTTTGCTGCTGATACATGTTGCCATCTTGATAATAGTACACCCACAAGCCATCTTTCTTGTTCTCTTTGTAATTGCCCTTCTCTTTCATTATGCCAGTTTCAGACCTGCATGGCTGTTTACAATCATACCATTCGATCCACTCACCATCCAGCATGCCTTCTTTATAATTTCCAAAATAGGCGGACTTTCCATTCTCATGCCACCGTTTCCAAGATCCATGCTTCAGGTTCTTTTTATAATTGTTGTCATACCTCAACGTTCCATTTTCATACCAACCCTTCCAATTTGCGTCAATCTCACCGTCGGTAAAAGTGCCTTGATCATTGATAGCCCCATGCGTATCTTTACATGGTGCAGCGCATGGATACCAGGAGGTCCATATTCCTGATTCTTTGCCATTTATAAAGGTGCCTTCGTGCTCTTTTGCGCCATTCTCATACCAGATGACCCAATTCCCATTTCTTTTTCCAGCAATATAATTTCCAGTCCGCAATTTCTGGCCCTCTTCATACCAGTAGGTCCAAATACCTTCTTGCAGCCCATCAACAAAAGGGCCCTGACTTCCTTTATTCCCATTATCATAATAAAAAGTCCACAGGCCATCATGCTTTTCCATGACCATATTTCCTTCCATCTCCTTAGCAGCATTCTCAAAATACCAGGTGCAATAGCCATGTAATTTTCCATCCTTGTAGCTCCCCTCAAACGACAGGGTTCCATCCAAGAGCCATTCTTTAATAGGGCCATTCAATACACCACTTTCATAATTGGTGAGCTTCTTGCCCTTGCCGTTGTTATACCAATATTCCCAGGTTCCTTCTTTTTCCCCTTCTTTTACATCTCCCTTTTTCTTCTGGCCTCCATTGGGATACCAGCTGATGCAAGGCCCATTGAACATGCTGATCTCGCTCCATTTTGTTCCATCTTTATACCAGTATTTCCATAATCCAACTTTCTCGCCTTTTTCATAAGCTCCTTTAGTCCAAGATATACCGGTATCGTACCACTCAGACCATTCTCCCTCTTTTAAACCATTAATGGTATCTCCAGAAAGCTTGACCTTGCCATTGGGCCAGGA
>DTSC01000390.1:0-1283 GCA_012965625.1 Flavobacteriales bacterium
CTGAATATGGTCCTGGTCCCTGACCACTAAGATCCTCGCTAGTTTCGCCCCCTGGAGACCACGAATAACCATAGGGTACTACACCTCCAGAAACTGTAAGGTCAACAGCACCGTCATCATCACCATTACAAGTTACATTTGTACCCACCGCTGAAGTAAAGAGGGCGCTGGGTTCCGTAAGGGTATCACTGGTAGCATTAGCCGTACAGCCATTGTTGTCTGTTACAACAATCGTATATGCACCTATCGTTAAACCACTTATGTTTTGAGTGGTATCGCTATTGGACCAAGAGTAGGCATGTGGCCCCATACCTCCTGAAGTAATAATAGTGACCGTTCCATCTGAGCCACCATTACAAGATATGTTTGTTACAGTAATATTATCAATTGATACTGCAGTTGATGGTTCAGTAATAGTGGTGCTAGTAAAACCACTGCAATTATTTGCATCAGTAACTGTTACAGTATATGTTCCGGAAGACAAGCCAGTTGCCTGTGCATTAGTCTGTGCAGGGGTTGTACTCCAACTATATGTCAATGTACCTGAGCCTCCAAAGGTGAATGCTGTGGCGTCACCATCACTTCCACCCATACAATTTACCTGGTTAGAGTCAGAAATTGTAACAGTCGGTGCTCCGAAATCTGATAATACAACAGTAGCATAACCAACACAAAACTTAATATCAGTAACGGTTACATTATAGATGCCCGCTGACAATCCACTTGCAGTATCTGTGCTTTGTGTCCCTAGATCATCCCATGAGTACGCATAAGGAGCTGTACCTGTAAGTACAGATACAACTGCATAGCCATCCAACACTCCACATGCACTTGGATCCATTTTTGCTGTATCCAATGTAATGGGGGGTGTTCCAAGAACAGAATCAGCAACCATTCCAGTACAACCATTACTGTCTGTTATATTAACAGTATAGTAATCTGCAATTAGTCCTGTAGCAATAGCTGTAGTTTGAGCATTTGGATCATCCCATAAATAGCTATAAGGTGTTGAGCCGCCACTTACAGTTACAGTAGCACTACCACCTACACCGCAATTTGCCGTTGTGGTACTAATGGCAATACCCATGGCAGCAGGTTCAACTATTGTTACTGTAGTAGAATCTTCACAACCCTTTGCATCCATTACTTTAACCGAATATGTGCCCGCACCCAAACTATCAAAATTATTTGATGTAGAGTAGGCACTGCCATCAAAGCTATATTGATATGCAGAAGCAACGGCAGGTGTCTGTACTATGATATCATCCACAGCAAAACCTGTA
>DTSC01000390.1:1318-7449 GCA_012965625.1 Flavobacteriales bacterium
CTAAGTTGAACACTTGCCTGATTGTCTGTACTGCCAGGAAGAGCCACTGTAATGTCCTGCCATGCAAAAGCTGGCACCATCGTGTAGATTACATTCCATCCACCGCTATTAACATTGAGCTCAACAGTACTTGGTAGCTGGCCATAATTACCATCGTCCCAAGCTGAGAACTTGAAGGCAACTCCAGACAAGCCTGTAAAGTCAATTACTGGCAATGTAAGGTAATCTGCAGATTTATCACAATTAAGATTGTCGTCATTTGTCATGGCAAATATTCCGTGAGGAACTACTGGCCAATATCCGGCTATATTAGCAGCCGTAGCGTCTCCGGTATAAAACCCACTATCAGGCCCACAAAGAGTAGTGCCCGTGAAACCACCAGGAAGGTCTGGGGTCGTCACACTCTGAAAATTCTCAGAAAAATGGACTATTGCAGGCGCTCCAACAAGATCACCGCCAGTAGCACCGCCTACAACAGACCCATTGCCTAGACCATTACATGTAATGTCGGAAACAACAGGAACAACTTGTAAAACATCGGGTTCTGTAACATCCGCAGCAATTGAATAAATGCACCCCATTGAATCGGTAATGGTTACAGTATATACACCTGGTGTTAATCCAGAAATGTCTGCAGAGGTAGCACCGCCAGGAGACCAAAGGTAAGTATATGACCCTGTTCCGCCGGAAGGCACGATACCCGAAACTGCTCCGTTAGAACCGCCATTACAACTAATGGTAGTAATCGATGGTACAGTTGATGTAAGGTTACATGCTAGTGACGATTTAACATTTGCCCTGACATTAGGGGTTTCAGCAATGGAATAATAACCTCCTGAATGAAATAAGAAGGAAGTACCATAAGGCTTGGGAATATTTGAACAATAAATTACCATATTATCGTCCGTTCCAGAAAACTCATTTACTGCAACAACCCTTGAACTTATTGCAGGTACAGCTAAGGGCGAACTTAGGCTCATGGTTACCCAGTTACCCGTATCAGAAGTTGTTACTGTATAATAACCCGTTGTACCAAGTACAGTAGCAATATCATTATCATAAACCGTTCCTTGAATCACCGTACCAACCACAATACTTCCGCCAAGCTGAACAGATATTGATGTTATTGTATCGGCATTAACAAAATCATACCAATTCCCAAAGCCATAAGGCTGTGATGCTCCGTATGACGCTGCTGTCAGCTGATATTGTGTTCCTCCAAAATCTCTTGCAAAAACAGTGTCAGTTACATCAAAAAAGTGTGATACTGTATTATTAGAAAGATCAACATCTGTAGAATCAAGGCTAACGTCCATATTAACCGAATAGCTTCCTATGTTGTTTGTAAAGAATCCATTAGCACAGAACAATAATGTTGAATCCACACAACCATTAATAGTGTCTGAAGCGCTAGACTCCTTATATACATCGTTTGCACCATCATTTACAGTAACATTTAACATAACACCTGTCTCTGTTCCGGGTCTGTTGTTTTTAACTTCTATGGCATATTGTGCAGTGTCAAATTGATTAGCGGGAATCATTGAAAAATGAGGAGCTAACCATGGGTCAAGGTAATAATCAAATTCCACAGAAAGTTCATGAGAAACTGCAGCCTCCCTAATAAGAATATCATCAACCATCCAGAAATAATGGCTGGCATCCTGTTGATGCCATCTCAAATATACAGTTGACTGATTTCCAGCAATACAGCTAATGTCTACTATTGCAATTTGAGGATCGGTAGACCCCCCATTAACCGCAACACCTCCCTTGGTATCAAACTCTGTCCAATTCACATTATCATTACTTACATATAAGCTAAGGCGATCATCTCCCCCACAGCAATATCTAAATTTCTGCTGAAACTCCACTTCAACAGCAGGAAACCCTGTCAGGTCTATCGCATCTGTTTGGAAATAAGCATCCATGTCAACAAATGGCGCTGTTGCATTATAGGAATCACCAAACAGTAGCATATAATTTCCACCAGAGGAAGAAGCGATTCCGGTGGTGTTTGTATATGTGGCTGTAATATTAGCAGCATTTGAGATAACCCAATCATAATTGCTTCCCGTATTATCTAAAAAAGTCCATCCTGAAGGAAAGCCACCAGTAAAATCTTCATAAAACAAAGTATCACCTATAGCCTTTTTGGCATAGGCAAAAGTTGAATTCGTTACTTGTTTTCCATTAGTCTTTACCGTGTTATCCTGGGAAAGGAGTCCCTTCATTGTAACTTTATCAGAGACTGGGAATTTTGTTTGGGCAAAAGCAAAAGTACATAGTGTTACGATTGCTGCTAATAGTGTAATTTTTTTCATCTTAATAATGGTTTATTTATTTGCTAATAATGAAATTTACTTGTTGTTTTCTTGATTTATTTTCTTTTTTACTGGAACGGCGTGCATCTCAGCTTTTCGAGGTGTCGTATTTGCATCTTTCCTTTTAGGTGTTTGCATATTTTCAACCACAATTCCCGTTTTGGCGTTTCCAGCAGATTTTATTGATTGAGTTTTAGGCATTCTCTGGGGTTCAACCTTGATTTGAACCAATTCTGTACTGGCATTTTTTGGCTTATCCTGAGAAAAAGCCACAACAAAACTCAGTGTTGATAATAAAAATAGTAGTCCTTTTTTCATATTTTTTCGTCCTTGTTTTTTGGGCCAACAACCTGATATAATGGCTTTTCCGGCTTTGCTAGGGGATGCAAATATAAACTTTTATTAAAAATCAACAAAAAAATTACATTTATTGATCTTTTTGCCTTCCCAAATTTTACAGCTCTATTCGAAAGGAGGGTCGGTAACGTAATATCAAAGACGATAGAAATTGGAGCAAGGTTGCCAATTCCCTTAATTTAAGAAGGCTGGGAATTTTCAACATATGATTCTGGTAAGGGACAAGCACAAATAAGGTTTCTGTCGCCATAAGCATTATCCACTCTGCATACAGGTGGCCAGTATTTAAAGGCGTTGCCAAAACCTATTGGAAATCCTGCTTTGCTCCGAGGATATGAATGCACCCAATTATCTGATGTTATTTCATGAGAAGAATGTGGCGCATTCTTTAAAACATTGTCCTTTTGATCATAAATTCC
This sequence comes from Flavobacteriales bacterium, assembly GCA_012965625.1. Classification (GTDB taxonomy): domain Bacteria; phylum Bacteroidota; class Bacteroidia; order NORP154; family NORP154; genus UWMA-0041. The sequence continues at coordinate 4,419 of DTSC01000390.1, forward strand.
AATTTCAACTTCTTCAATTTCTTTTCGAATATTAATCATTGCATCACAAAACCTGTCCATCTCCCGCAAAGATTCGCTTTCTGTTGGTTCTATCATCAAGGTTCCTGCTACAGGAAATGAAACAGTGGGTGCATGAAAACCATAGTCAATCAATCGTTTTGCAATATCTTCAACTTCAATTTCCGCAGTTTTTTTAAATCTTCTGCAATCGACAATCATCTCATGTGCAACACGATTGTTTTTCCCTTTATAAAGTATTGGATAATGCGGCTCCAGCTTCTCTTTTATGTAATTGGCATTTAAAATAGCATATTTAGTAGCCTCTATTATACCTTTGTCCCCTAACATTTTAATATATCCAAAGGAAATTAAAAGGATCAAACTGCTTCCCCAGGGTCCTTGAGAAATTGAGTGTATTGCATTTTCTCCGCCAACTTCAACTTGTGAATGACCTGGCAAAAATGGTGCTAAGTGAGCTCCAACTGCAATGGGACCCATGCCTGGGCCTCCACCTCCATGTGGTATCGCAAAAGTCTTGTGTAAATTTAAGTGACAGACATCAGCACCTATAATCGCCGGATTTGTCAGGCCAATTTGCGCATTGAGATTGGCACCATCCATATATACCTGCCCACCATTCTTATGTATTATTTTGTTAATCTCTATGATCCCTTCTTCAAAAACACCATGGGTAGAAGGATAGGTGACCATTAAACCACATAATTCATTGCCGTATTCTTCTGCTTTTTCTTTTAAGTTTTCAATATTGATATTGCCATTATCATCACATTTTACAATAACGACTTTTAATCCCGCCATTATTGCACTTGCCGGATTAGTCCCATGGGCAGATGATGGTATTAATACAATATTGCGCTGAGGCTGACCTAAACTATCCTGATAAGCTTTAATAACCATCAGCCCAGCATATTCTCCTTGTGCACCTGAATTAGGTTGCAGGGAAACAGCATCAAATCCCGTAATTGCACAGAGCATTGCCTCCAATTCTGCTATCAATTCCATATACCCAGCTACCTGGTCTTTCGGAGCATAGGGATGTATACTAGCAAACTCTGGCCATGTTAAAGGAAGCAGTTCAGAGGCTGCATTCAACTTCATAGTACAAGATCCTAAAGGAATCATAGAATGGGTTAGGGAAAGGTCTTTGTTTTCAAGAGTCTTTAGATAGCGCATCATCTCGGTTTCACTGTGATAGGAACTAAAAACCGGATGATTCATAAATGAAGATGTCCTATGTAATTCAGGATGAATATTGCTTGATTTAACTTCAGGAATCTGTACTTCTTTGTTCTCATTAAATACAGCTAAAATATCTTGGATGTCCTCATGTTTTGTTGTTTCATCAACACTGATTCCTATCTGACAATCATCTAAATACCTGAAGTTCATCCCCAAAGCCAAGGCATTATTTCTGATGTTTTCGCTCTCTTTTTCACTCTTCAATTTAATGCGCAAGGTGTCGAAAAAATATTCATTTAATTGATTATACCCAAGCTCTATTAAGCCATTATTCAGCTTTGAAGCCTTGGCAAACACCTCATTGGCAATGCTTTTTAACCCTGCTGGGCCATGATAAACTGCGTACATTCCTGCCATTACGGCAAGTAAGACTTGAGATGTGCAAATATTCGAAGTGGCTTTGTCGCGTTTAATGTGCTGCTCTCTGGTCTGTAAAGCCATCCTATAAGCTAAGTTGCCCTTAATGTCTTGAGAAGCACCTATAATCCGGCCAGGCACACTCCTCTTATATTCCTCTTTGGTAGCAAAATATGCAGCGTGGGGGCCTCCAAACCCTAGCGGAACACCAAACCTTTGAGTTGTCCCAACCACTACATCTGCGCCCCATTCTCCAGGGGGCTTTAACAAAGTGAGGCTTAAAAGATCCGCTACAACGGCCAATTTTATATTGTTTTCTTTCGCAGTTTCAGCAAACTCTAAATAATTTTGAATCTCTCCATTTGCATCAGGGTATTGCAATAATGCGCCAAAATATTCTTCAGAAAAGGCAAAAGAAGAGCTGTCAGCGATTGTCAATTCAATGCCTAATGGAGAAGACCTGGTTTTTAGCAGTTCAATTGTTTGCGGGAAACAATTTTTTGAAACGAAAAATTTGGAAACATTGTTTTTCACAGATGCTCTGCTTCTGAGGTTATATAACATTATCATCGCTTCAGCAGCTGCCGTAGCTTCATCTAACAAAGATGCATTTGCCAATTCCATGCCCGTAAGATCAATTACTGCTGTTTGGAAATTAATCAGTGCCTCGAGTCTTCCTTGTGATATTTCTGATTGATATGGAGTATAGGCTGTATACCACCCTGGGTTTTCCAAAATGTTTCTTTGGATAACTGAAGGAGTTATGGTATTGTAATAGCCGAGCCCTATAAAAGACCGTAATACTTGATTTTTTTGGGCGATTGTTCGTAATTGTGTCAAATAATCAAACTCACTTAAGGCAGTCGAAATATTGAGATTGCCTTTAAGTCGAATTTTGTCAGGCAAAGTCTCGTCCATCAATTGATCTATTGAAGATATTCCAATTTGATCAAATATTGGAGTCAAATCCTCTTGTTCTATACCTATATGCCTGTTTAAAAATTTTAACTCCACCATGTAATTATTTAGGCCTGCAAAGTTAGTATAATAATGACATTATAATTCAAAGGAAATTAACAATCAACACAGCATTAAAAATTGTTTCATTAATATTATTTATAACAATAGGACAGAAAAAATAAATCCATAATTTTGCAACAAACTCAATAAGCAATGAAGATTCTAAACAAATTCCTTTTCCTGTCATTTATTATATTTAACACTTGCGCTAACGCTCAAGACAAATTGCTTTTTTTTTCCGGAAAGGTCCTTGAAGGCAAGGTGGTAGAAGTAGACTCTCTAGACATTAAGTTTGAGAGAAAGGGGAAAAAGAAAACCAAAAAAATGTTTGTTGGCAAGGACAGAATATTTGCCATTCAATATGGAAATGGCAAGACTGAAATACTGTATGAAC
>DTSC01000391.1 GCA_012965625.1 Flavobacteriales bacterium
TGTCGATCTTAAACTCGTATTCAAGTGCTTCTTGCTCTTGCTGCAGCTTCTTTTCAATGGAAGCTTTTAGCTTATCTGGAAGATTAATGTTCCTAATAAGGATATCATTCAGCTGAACATAATTCTCTGCCAGCTTTATAGTGCTTAGTTCAATAATCTTATTTTTCAGGAGATCTCTTTTTGTCGTATTTATTTCTTCAGGGAGAAACTGAGCTACTACCTCTCTAACCACCGAACGCATAATAGGAATTACAACAACAGAGGCATAAGCATTACCCCTCTCCACTTCCAGATAACCCAATTTACCCAAAATAGGCTGATAAAAAGTAGTAATGTCTAACTGTATCTCCAATAAGTTGGAAGAAAGCACTGTCATGGTTTCTGTCTTCTCAGTCTGCCTTATCTCATAAACGTGCATGTCATTCCATGGTGCCAGCAGGTGAAAGCCTTGACCAAAAGGAGCTTCAGTAACGTCTACCCCTCCGCTAAATTTCTTGTAGATCACTCCGGCATGACCTGAAGGGATGGTTACCCAGAACTTACCTATTGAAAGAAGAAATATTACACCAATAACAGTGAATAAAATTGGCCTCAGTTTTTTTAAATCTAATTGTGGTTGTTGATTCATTTTTTCTAATATTTAGTTTGCTTGACGCAAATTGATTTTTACTATGGTCGGCAAAAGTAAACAATATATTGGCCGGTAGCAATAATAATTAATCGGCAATTTTCAATGCATTCAATCGCTGCAATAATGTAGGGTGCGAATAATTCAAAAAGACATAAAAGGGATGTGGGGTCAGGTTACTCAAATTGTCTACCGACAGTTTTTTTAGGGCGGATGCCAAGGCCTCTCCGTTATAAGTATCCCTGGCAAAAGCATCAGCTTCATATTCATTCTTCCTGGAAAGCATATTCATGCCAATACCCATGATCATAGACAACGGACTGTAAAGCAGGCTGAACACCAGCAAACCAATATGAAAGCTCTGCTCCTGGACACCCAGTGCCTGGGAAAGCGCCGGACTTCCTATTACCAGAGAAAGAATGTACATCATCAGGCCTGTTTGCAAGATTGATATAATCAAGGAGGACCTGGTATGTTTTTTCTTGAAATGACCTGCTTCATGGGCAAGCACAGCCACCAGCTCCTCTTTCGTATGATTTTCTATAAGCGTATCATAAAGCACTATCTTCTTCTTTGCACCCAAGCCACTGAAAAAGGCATTGGCCTTGGCAGAACGCTTTGAGCCATCCATCACAAACAGGTCGTTGAGCTTAAAGTTTACCTTCTTGCAATAATCTTCAATGGCCTCTCTTAAGCTTCCAGATTCAAGTGGTGTAAGCTTATTAAAGAGAGGGACAATTATTGAGGCATAAAAAGCGGTCATAAACAATGCAAACCCAGAAAACAAGCTCCAGGCATATACCCAAAACAAGTCTCCAGCCGTATCATAAAACCAGACAAAAAGGGCTAATAAGCCCCCACCTATGAGTCCGCCCAGCAAATAACCCTTTAGTTTGTCAAGAATAAAGGTCTTGACCGTAGTGCGGTTAAAGCCATATTTCTCTTCTATTACAAAAGTACCGTATAGCGAAAATGGAATGCCTATAATATCTGAGGCCAGCCCAAGTATTCCAAAAAATAGCAGGACGGCAAGTATGGCATGATCCGTCATCGTGGTTACCAGGCCATCTACCCAAGCAAAGCCATCAAATAGCAGCATCAATAACATGATTGTAAAAGAAAAGGTAGCAGTCAGCATTGAAAAACGGCTGTTCTCTTTATCATATTCCTGCTGCTTTTTGTATTTCCCTTCATCATAAATTCCCTCTAGTTCCTGGGGCAATTCCGTACTGCGCCTGGTATCATTCAAATAGCTTAAAAACCGTCCCAAGAGGTAATTGAAGGTTAAAATGCCCACTATAAGAACAAAAATTGACTTTGAATCCATATTATAATTAATTATTGATAATAAATCCTGTATTGGCTTTCTAATAAACACCAGCCCTCTTTCGTACAAACCACTCTGTTGAAAGCAAGAACAGGAGTACAAAGAAAACCCATTTTAGGTTAATTAATTCTTTCAGCCGCTTTTCTGTATAAGAAATTGGTTTAATGTCATCACGTGCAGATATTTCTTGCACAAGGGCAGATATTTCTTCTTTTGCGATCATCTTACCGCCAAATTTTAATGCTAAATTATATAATAGCTGGTAATCTGCTATCGTCCGAAAAGACTCTATCTGAACAGGAACAATGGTAAAGGCACCCGTTTCCTGGATTACTTTTTCACTTAAGGATACTACCGCCTTGTATTTATACGATCCTGCAGGAAGCTTCCCTGCATTGAGCTTATACCCATGGCCAGTTCTTGAAAAGGTGTATGGAAAGTGCTGGTCATCACTATTTATTATGGTCATATTTACCTCCGGATCATTCACCAGCTCATAGCTGCTATTATATACCTCAGCGTCAAAGCGGAGCTCCTCATTTTCCAAGAATTTATTTTTGGAGAACACCTTGAACTGTGATTTATCTGATTGTATGGCCAGGTATTGAACTATCTTAGATATCAGCGAATTGAACAGGTCATGGGTGGCGAACCTTTCATAGCTATTTAGCCTCCATTGCCAAATCCCCTCACCTGCGATCACACCAAGCTTAACTTCATTTAGTGTATGAAACTGAATCAAGGCCTGTTCGGTCTTAACCATGCCAATTTTCTGCTTTAAAAACACATTGGCAGATTTGCTTGTTATATAAGTACCAAAAGGCACAGTTAATGGGGGCAGATCTCTCATCTGCTTAGCCATTGCATCATCTATTGAGAACAAAGAGAACTGATCGTTTACCACAGCCTGGGCTTCATTGGTCATGCCACCAGCCCCCTGTATTGCAAGGCCTGTTTCTATGGCATTAAATCCATTGATATCTGACTGATTTCCAAGGAAAAACAAAATTGGTGTTCCTGAAGCAACAGCAGCCTTAACCAATTTTATGCCTCTTTTTCCTTTGGCAGGAAGCTGGTGTAAGATGATTAAGTTATATGCTTTGAATTTATTAGCAGCAGCTGGTCCTGAGTTTTTATATTCACCAAGCAAGCGGTTCTCAAGCTCATAGTTTTTATTTAACAAAATTGCCTGGTTTATTGCGCCAATATCCGGATGCGGTGCATTGGACAGCAGCAAGATCTTTTGCCGCCCATCCAAAACATCGATATAAATATCTTTTATATTATTGGAATAGCTCACCTCATCTTCCAAGGTGGTCAGGCGCAGCTGATAATGCTGGATCCCAGTTGCATCGGCCCTAAGCTGGATGGGTATTGTTTCAATATAATTCTCTTTATTTATATCAATTGACTTTGAAAAGAGCAGCTTGCCCTCTTTCTCTACTTTTAAGGTCGTCTTTTCCCCCATGAGCTCCTTAGCCTCGAGCAAGACCTCCAGGGGAAAGTCATTGCCAAGGTAGGCGAGGCGGTTATGAAGCACTTTGGCCAGGATAACATCCTTTTTAACACTGGTATCTCCAAGTGCAACAGTATATATGGGTGCGTTGAGCTCTCCAATTGAATGATCGTATAATGGGCTAGCCCCTTTATTATACAGGCCATCAGAGCATAGAATAACAGCTCCTACATTTCTGTTGCTATACACCGTGTACAGCTCATTAAACAAAGCCGATATATCTGTTTGCTTATCATCAAACTTATAGGAGATCCCAGATTCCAAGCCATCGCCAAAGGAATAGGTTTTTACTTCAAACTTCTTGCCTAGCCCGTCTATCAGCCCTGCCATATTTTCTTTATACACAGTGCGATAATATGCGGAGTCCTTGCCTATTAATACAGATTCAGAATTATCCTGGGCAATTACAATCACAGGTTTCTCTACCTCCCTTAGCAATGTTTTGATGAGTGGGCCCAATAAGAGAAAGGCCAAAAACGAAACCAAAGAAAAACGGATTGCCGCCAAGAGCCGTCTTGTTAGTGGATTACTGGCCTCAAAACGGCTGTCTTTCCAATATAGCAAAAATGCATATAGTCCGCCCAGTAATAAGCACAAGGGAGAAAACCACAAAGGAAGTTCAGTGATAAGCTTCATAAGCAATTAAGAAAAAGGAAGCCGGCAATAATAAAAATGCCATTCATTATGTAAGCATGCCACCATCCACCTGTATCACTTGTCCCGTTACATAGGTGGAAAGGTCAGAGCCAAGGAACAAGGCCAGGTTGGCTACATCATCTATTGTGCCCGCCCTTTTCAAGGGTATGGCCGCAGCCCATTCCTTCACCGTATTTTCATCCAGTTCAGCCGTCATTTCTGTTTCAATAAACCCTGGGGCTATGGCATTACACCTGATATTTCTAGAGCCCAGTTCCAAAGCAACTGATTTAGTAAATCCAATAATCCCTGCTTTCGATGCGGCATAATTCGTCTGGCCTGCATTGCCTTTTATACCTACTATTGAAGTTAAATTGATGATAGACCCCGAGCGCTGTTTCAGCAAGGTTCTTTGTATCGCCTTAGTGGTATTGAATACCGATTTCAGGTTGGTGTCAATAACCTCGTTCCAGTCCTCTTCAGACATCCTCATCAACAACCCATCCCTGGTAATTCCAGCATTATTGACCAAAACATCTATGGTGCCAAATTCCTCCACCACATTATTTATGAGCTCTTCTGCTGCCTTGTATTCACCTGCATCCGACTGGTATCCCTTGCATTTTTTGCCAAAGGAAGAGAGTTCTTCTTCCAGGGCTTTTGCTTTTTCCGCAGACGACCTATAGGTAAATGCAACCTGAGCTCCCGCCTCTGCAAATTTAAGTGCCATGCCTCTTCCGATTCCTCTCGAAGCGCCAGTTATCAAGACGGTTTTTTCTTCTAATAATTTCATGTGTTAATGATTGATTTTAAATAATTAAATGGAAACGCCAAGAATCATATTTCCATATATATTAATTTCTCTTGTTTCCACGCAGCAAGCATTTCTATGAAGTACTATAGTCCTTCGGCCGTTTCAAATGGCTGCGAATTAATTATTAATTCCTACTTTTGTTCCAGCCTTTATCAAGGCTCAAAGATATGAGAAAAATACTAACGGCACTGACCCTAATTACAAGCTCTTTTACAGGCTATTCGCAATTCTATATCGATGTAGGAGCCAAGGGCATGCTGGCTACAACCTGGCTGATGAATGAGTCAATTTTAAACAATCAGGATTATATCCATGAAATCTCAATGGGTGGAGGACCCGGATTTAAGCTTGGGTTTAATTTCAATCCTAGCGTTGAGCTGGTCGGAGAAATATTTTATTTTCAATTCAACCAAAAATTTGACATAACGGAGAATGAAGAGAGCTGGAAGAAGTTGATTACCATAGATCGCTTAGACCTTCCCTTATTGCTCCGAAGAAATAGCACGACAGGAAGCTATTTTGAAGTAGGAGGACAGTACAGTATTACAAAAGGAATAACTGAAACTACCATGATAAACACCATAGATGCCATGGAATATTATGACCAGGAATATTGGTCAGCCATACTCAGCTTTGGCAGTTATATGATGGGATGGGAAAATTTCGGCATATCGTTTGGGCTTAGGTTTGTTTACAGTTTCAATGACATTACTTCCTCATCAGGGCCTATAGGATCTTTTACGCATACGGTAACAAACTTGCCATCTCCCAAAGAAACAACGCCACTATATGCCGGCTTTGTATTGGAATTTAATTATGATCTGGGTTATATGTCAAAATCACCTTGCACCGGAAGGCGGCAGTTTTTATTCTTTTAACAATTCATAAATCAATTTGCATGAAAAAAGCATTGTTTATCATTTTAGCTTCCATCTTAACAGTATCTTTTAATGATGCAAGGGCCCAGGGCCTGCAGGCTGGCATAAAAGGGTCCCTGAATTCTACCTGGCTATTGAACAAACATGTATCAGATGCTCCCGACATAACGCAGAACTATCTCCCTTCTTTTGGCGAATCATATGGGTTTAGCGGAGCGATCTTTTTTACTAAAAAACTTGGAGTAGAGATGAATTTTCTGATGGCAACGCACTCCCAAAAATACACCAACGAGGATGAGGACTATGAATCTGAGACTTATCTAAGAAAGTTAGACTTCCCTATCTTATTAAAGCTTCGATCAAAGACAGGAGCCTATGTAGAGCTAGGAGTACAATATTCAACTTTTACCAGTGCTGAATATAAAATATCAAGCGACTCTATCCAGTCTAGCTCTATAGAAGACATCCGCAATGCAACATCTAAATACTCTGTTGATGCAATGTTTGGGGTTGGTGTAGACATCCCCTTATTTGCTGGTTTCGACTTTACCGCAGCTTTGAGGTTTACCGGAAGCCTGACGGATGTGAAAGGTGTAGACGCCTTAGGCAAAGACCTTTCAAATGATCTTATATTGCTCTCTGATTATAATGGTGAATATGAAGAAACCAGATCCCTGGCAGGTGGTTTTCTGGTAGGGATCACTTATTCTATTGGTAGAATTGCGGGAGAATAACTTAAGCAGTTACGCCAATCAGCTCAGCCATTTTTGCTCCGATATCAGCAGGGGACTCCACCACGTGGACCCCACATTCCCTCAAGATCTTCATCTTGGCTGCTGCAGTATCATCAGCTCCACCAATAATGGCACCTGCATGGCCCATCTTCCTGCCTTTAGGCGCTGTTTGTCCAGCAATAAATCCCACAACGGGCTTGGTACCGTTATCCCTGATCCAGTAAGCAGCATCAGCTTCCATGCTTCCGCCGATCTCACCGATCACAATGATCCCATCAGTATCTGGGTCATTCATAAATAGCTCAACGGCATCTTTTGTAGTCGTTCCAATTATGGGGTCACCTCCAATTCCTAAGCAGGTGGACTGCCCAAGACCGGCTTTAGTTACCTGGTCAACCGCTTCATAGGTAAGGGTTCCAGACCTGGAGATAACACCTATCCTGCCCGGTACATGTATAAATCCCGGCATTATGCCAACCTTGGCCTCGCCTGGAGTGATCACACCGGGACAATTAGGGCCAACCATGCGGCAGTCTTTATCTGCCAAATAATCTTTTACAGTGATCATATCCTTTGTCGGTATGCCCTCTGTAATACACACAATTAATTTAATGCCTGATTCTGCAGCCTCCATCACAGCATCTGCAGCAAATGGTGGGGGAACAAAGATGATTGATACATTTGCTCCTGTAGCGGCAACACCTCCAGCCACTGTATTAAAGACCGGCCTATCCAAATGGGTCTGCCCTCCTTTACCAGGTGTAACACCCCCAACTATATTGGTTCCGTATTCGATCATTTGGGTAGCGTGGAACGTCCCCTCTCCACCAGTAAAACCCTGGACTATTACTTTAGAATCTTTATTTACTAATACGCTCATCG
>DTSC01000392.1 GCA_012965625.1 Flavobacteriales bacterium
GGATAGTTTTGAGATTTGTTTGAATGTATGATACATATTTCGGAAGCAAAATCTTCTTCTAAATTTTCAAATAATAGATCTGCATTTTTTTTATTGGAAGAGAAAACTAATACCTTGCTATATTCTTCTTTATTACCAAGAAGATATTTTAATAGATTTAATTTGGTATAGAAGTTTTTCACTTCATAGCAAACTTGAGAAATGTTTTCAAGAGGTGTTCCACTTACTGCAATTGCAATTTTTTCCGGTTTAATAAAAAAATCGTCGATTAATTTATCTACATCTTCTGTCATGGTAGCTGAAAACATTATGTTTTGTCTTCTTTGTGGCAGAATATCTAAAATGTTATTAATCTGTGTTCGAAATCCAAGATCCAGCATCACATCTACTTCATCAATTACCAGTTTGTTGATTTTTTTTAATTGAAGAATTCCACTGACAGCTAAGTCATAAAATCTTCCTGGAGTGGCTACTATGATATCAACACCTTCCAAGACTGCATTTTTTTGAGTCGATATATTTGTCCCACCATATACACCTAAGACCCTAAGGTTTGTATGTTTTGTAAAGCTTTCAATGTTAACTGCTAATTGCAAGACCAATTCTCGAGTGGGTACAAGCAATGCAATCCTTGGATTATTAGTTTCTGCAAATTTTAGATCTTGTAAAATTGGAAGCATATATGCTAATGTTTTACCAGTTCCTGTTTGAGCTATACCGACAACATCTTTTCCTGATCTTATAACAGAAAATACAGATGATTGAATTGGAGTTGGGATAGTGAACCCTAAATCATCAATAGCATTTTGCAAAGGGTTGGTTAAATTGAAATGATCAAAGCTATCCATAGAGTTAAAATTTTTACAAAAATAGGACTATTTAAGCTTGCCTGCTATATATCCTGTTGTCCAAGCTGCTTGAAAATAATAACCTTCAGTAATCGATACAGAATTTAAAAACTACATAAACCACTGATAACCAATAGCTTATATTTTACGGGTTGCAGAATTTTACAGATATTTTTTAATTTTGACAATAGACTGGGTAATTTCTTGCAGGCGATTTGTTGTTGATAAGTTATTTGGTTAGTGCGCTGTTTTTTGGAGCAGATGGATGATATCCTGGTGATTGGGGTAAGGTTTTAAGCTTCTCTGCAAATAGGGTTTTGTATATTTGGGTAAATACATGGGGTAGATAAACGAACATGTTCCTTTATCCCTACGTTAACGAAAATAAAGAGCCGAAAAATTCGTTTAATTGAATAAACTTAAAAAAAATGAGAAAACTATTATTTATCCTAACCATAGTAATTAGCATATTCACTACTTCTTGCCAAAAAAAATGTGATTGTAATCAATCATGGGACTCAAGCGTGACATATGTTAAAAATGACCTGGTTTCTTACAATGGAAAATGCTGGAAAGCTGTCGACCAAGGAAGAGGTATTGAACCAGGACCATGGCTACAAAATGGAAATGACATTTGGGAAGAATGTAATAACTAAACGTACAAAATTACTTTCGCTAACAAAAGCTAAAACCAATACCAACTGATTTTAGCCGATACAGAATCTGAAAACTCACATAAACCACTGATAACCAGCAGTTTAAATTTTTCGGGTTACAATATAGTTACAGATATCTTTTAATTTCGACAATAGGCTGAGCAATTTCTTGCAGGCGATTTGTTGTTGATAAGTTCTCGGGTGATATCGGCTTATTGGGGAGTAGGGGAGCTTTTCTTTTGTCGGGATGGGGGATTACCTCGCCCTGTGGGCTCGGTGAGAGGGGGGCACGCAAAACCAAAACCTATTGCAAGCTTTGCTTGCCTCTATGCTTTTTTATTCCCGCTTATTAAAGTAAACTTTAAACGCGCCCATAAAAAACCCCATTAGCTACGCCAACAGGTTTTGATCTTGTCGGGATGGGGAGATTGACTTTAAATAAGTAATGTATTCATTAAGAACATAAGTTTTTCCTGTCCCTGCAGAACCT
>DTSC01000393.1:0-3948 GCA_012965625.1 Flavobacteriales bacterium
GTTGTGGCACAAGTAATTGGTTTTCAATTTGTTCACCAACTACCTTTTCAAACTTTTCTTGGAAGGCTGGGATGTTTTCTACTTTTAAAGTAAGTCCTGCCGCATATTTATGGCCCCCAAACTGCTCCAAAAGATCTTCGCAGGCATTTATGGCATTGTAAACCGAGAAATCTGTAACCGACCGTGCTGAGCCGGAAGCCATGCCATTAGAGCTCGTGAGCACTATTGTTGGACGGTAATAATTTTCTATAAGGCGTGAAGCCACTATGCCAATAACACCTTTATGCCAATCAGGTTTAAATAGTACGGTGGTCTTTCGGTTGATAAGTGTTTCATCATTTTTAATAATATCCAGCGCTTCTTGGGTAATTGCCTTATCTAAATCGCGCCTTTCATTATTATGTTGATTTATCAAGGTACAGGCTTCTTCAGCTTTTGCCTTATCAGTTGAAATCAGTAATTCGACTGCATCCATTCCAGTTTTTATTCTGCCGGCAGCATTGATCCTGGGCCCAATGATGAAAACTAAATTTTCTATGCTTAGCTCATGTTTGGTTTTAGCGGAATCAATGATTGCTTTAATTCCTGGCCTGGGATCAGCGTTGACCTGCTTTAGTCCAAAATATGCAAGGACCCTGTTTTCCCCTTTAATGGGCACGATGTCTGAAGCGATACTGATTGCAGCAAGGTCCAGAAAGGAAAGGAGCTCCTCAAAAGCGATGCTGTTCTTTTGAGCATATGCCTGAATGAGCTTAAATCCAATTCCGCAACCGGAAAGCTCATTATAAGGATAGGAGCAGTCTGCCCTTTTTGGGTCTAAGATGGCGACAGCTGGTGGCAGCTCATCCCCAGGAAGATGATGGTCACAGACAATAAAGTCAACGCCATTTTTCTTTGCATAGGTAATAGTGTCGTTAGCTTTAATTCCGCAATCCAGACAGATGATAAGGGCGTAATTGTTTTCAATAGCATAGTCAACCCCAATCATAGAAACGCCATAGCCCTCTTTGTAACGATTTGGGATATAATACTGAATTTCAGGATGTACCTTTAAGAAGAAGGAATATACCAATGATACTGCGGTGGTGCCATCAACATCGTAATCACCATAAATTAGGATCTTCTCCTTATTTTCAATGGCCTGTTCAATTCTTTGAATTGCCTTGCCCATATCTTGCATTAAAAATGGATCATGCAGCATGGCTAGGGTCGGCCTGAAGAATCTGTGGGCTTTGTCGTAAGAGTCTATTCCACGGCCCATAAGAAGAGCTGCGAGCAGCCTAGTGATCTTTAAGTCCGCAGCTAGCTGATCTGTAGCTTCCCGATTTATTTCTCTTGGCTCAACCCAGTTTTTTTCCATGATTCACCCTAATGAATGTTGGCAATAAAGGTAGAATATTTAAGAAAAGAAAGAAAGGGATTTGAAGATGATAAATAAATGGGTTGTTAACAATTAATTAGCTGTGGGAGCAGGGGTCGAACCTACAAGGAGCAGTTAGCCCTTGATCTTATCTTGGGTTTATGCTGAATTCTCCGCCCTCGTGACAGGAGGGTATGTTTGCCAGCCGAAAACTATATAATTCACGACATATTTCATCACCCCACAGTATATGGCTTGTAAATAAAGAACGCTAAACAATGATACAAATGTAAATAAAATAGATTTAAATTATTAATATAATAATAATAAAGAATTATTAATGTATATTTGGTAATTATTATGCAGTTTAATTATAAATTCATTAATTTATCTTATTAAAATGCTTCAAAATTTAGAAATTGACAATATAGATCGGAAGATCCTGGCCATTTTAACTGAGGATGCCAAAACCCCTTATTCGGAAATAGCCAAGCGGATATACGTTTCTGGAGGAACCGTACATGTAAGAATGAAGAAGCTTGAATACATGGGAATCGTAAAGGGCTCAACCTTGATTATCGATTTGGCCAAATTAGGTTATGACCTCACAGCCTACCTTGGGGTATATCTCAGAAGTGGCTCAGTTTATAATACTGTTATTAAAGAACTTGAATTAATACCACAAGTTTTAGAGGCGCACTATACTACGGGAGTTTACAGCATCTTTATCAAGATCGTATGCAAGAATACGCAGGAACTCAGGGATGTGTTAAATGAGAAGATCCAGGCAATTCCCGGCGTGCAGCGTACGGAGACTATATTATCGCTTGAAGAGAGCATAAAACGATCCATTGCATTAAACATTATTGCTTAATTATTGCGCCAGCATGCATGCACCAAATTTTTGAATGATGGTTTTATTAACAATTGGTGGAAAAGTTTCTCTTTTTTTGAAATTAAAAAATTATATTTTTAACCTTTCCAAAAATTCTGGAAGGATAATTTTTTTGTTTAATTTAAAATTAAAAATAATGGGGAAGATGATTGCTTTTATAATTGTTGCTGGATTTCTATGCAAGCCTCTAGTATATGCGCAGGATCCAGTGGAGCTAACGGAAGATGAGCAAAGATTTAAGGACTCCATTGCCTCATTGAACCTGGATTTTGAAATGGTCCAGAAATCAAAAGAAGCATACAACCAGGGTACTAATCAGTTTGAAGCTAAAAGCTATAAGGAAGCCATAGCTAGCTTTAATAAGTCTATCCAGCTTTTTCCGCGATTTCTCAATGCTTACTTTAATAGAGGGGTAACTTATCTGCAGCTTAAGGACTACAAAAATGGGATAAGAGATTTTTCAACGGTTATTGATTCAAATAAGGCCAAGGCAGGTGCATATTTTAAAAGGGCAGAATGTTATGCCGGGTTAGAAGAATTTGATAAAGCCATCGCAGATTATAGGTCCTTGGTAAAGCTTCAGCCTGAAAATGCAAAAGCTTTTTACAATATGGGGGACATGTACTTTATGAAAAAGGAATATAAATCAGCAATTATTGAGTTCACTAAAGCCATAAAAATTGACAAGGACTTTGCTTATTCCTATAACGACAGAGGGTCTAGTTATCGGCTGCTAGCCCGTTATAACGAAGCCATAATGGATTACCAAAAAGCAGCTTCCATCAGGCCTGAATTGGCTTTTATATATAATAACCTTGGCAGCACAAAAAAAAGAATGAAAGATTATACTGGAGCTATGGCTGCTTTCACCAAGGCCATTGAAGTAAAAGCGGATTTCTATATGGCGTATAATAATAGGGGGGGCATGTATTTTGAGCAAGGAAAATATGAAGACGCCATAAAAGATTTTAATCAAGCTTTAAAGATCAATAATAAGTATGCTCTAGCTTATAATAATCGAGGAAATGTGAAGCATAAGCAGGAGAAATACAAGGAGGCGATTGCTGATTATACCAAGGCTATTGAGAACGACAGGAATTATGCCAATGCATATGTAAACAGGGGAACCTCAAAAGAGATGGCAAGAGATCTGGATGGGGCCTGCGAAGATTGGACAAAAGCAAGAAAGCTTGGTTCCGAACTAGCTAAAAAATATCACATGAACAATTGTAATTAAGAAGGAGACAAGATGAATATTAAGCAAGCAGTAAGTATCGTATTGGTTTTTGCCCATTGTTCAGGCTTGGGCTTGATAGCGCAAAATGTAGATTTTAAAACCGCGAATTTTAAAGATAAAAAGGAAGAGCTGAAGGCAATTGTTGAGAAGATGGATAAGGCAGATGTAATATTAGAAGATGCCAATGAGTCAATTGCCAAAGTTCGCGACCCGGGGGATAAATTTAAAGAGGTATTGGTCATCTTTAAGGAGGCTTACGCATTCAACCCTAACAATGCTGAATTAAACATGAAAATGGGCAATTGTTTGTTGTATACCAATCAGAAATATAATGCAAAGAAACACTTGGATAAAGCGCTTGAGTTAAATAAAGATATCAGCCCTATGTTGTATTTCTATTTGGGACAAACAGAACAGTTAGATTGCAACTGGGCACAGGCAATAAAATACTATAAG
>DTSC01000393.1:3958-22452 GCA_012965625.1 Flavobacteriales bacterium
AACAGATTAGCAGAGGAATACAAAAAAATATCTGGGAAGTATAAAAAGGAATGCAAATTTGGCAAAGAATTGAAGGCCATTCCTGTACGTGCCTGGGTTGATAATATAAAATCCGTCAATTCACAACTAGACGATTATAGTCCCTGTTTATCAGCTGATGGAGAATTGTTAATGTTTACTTCTAACAGGGATAATGGTCATAAGAAAAACAAATTTGGAGAATATGATGGTGATATCTATGCATCTACGCTTAATGGAAGAAATTGGTCAAAAGCAAAGAATGTTGGTACGCCATTAAGTACCCCAAATGACGAAACGGCTTCTGCACTTGCTTATGACGGTCAGCGATTGTTGCTTTTTAAAGAGGAGAATGGGAATATGGATATCTATGAAAGTATCCTGGATGGTGTATTGTGGGGAGCCCCAAAACGCAAGCTCTCAAAGGTACCGAATACGGAGTTTAATGAGACGTATGCTACCTATGAGCCTCAAGACATAAAAGTTTTTTATATCTATGACGGTATGGAAAGAGGGGATAAAGAAATTTTTGTGAGTGGACTGATGGTTTATACTATTGCGGATTATAATAAATGGGGAAAGGGCCAGAGTATAGGACAGCCGGTAACAACTCGATACAATGAGGGCTCTGTTTATGTCCATCCTGATGGGAATACAATGTATTTTAGCTCTCAAGGTCATAATTCTATGGGTGGATATGATATTTTTAAAACCACAAGAAACGAATTGGAACAGTGGACCAAGCCAGTTAATTTAGGGTATCCAATTAACACACCCTATGATGATCTGTTTTATGGCTCAACAGCTAATGGGAAGTATGCATATATTGCTTCTAACCGGGCTGGAGGGTCTGGTGGCCTGGATCTTTACAAGGTTACTTATTGGGGGCCCGATAAGCAAATGCTTGTAGGTTCTGAAGACTTTCTGTTGGCTAGTATTGCAAAACCCATTCAGGATGTTCAAATTGAATCTGCTGTTGATGTAGAAAAAAGAAGCTTGACTGTCTTTAAAGGAACGGTTATTGATGCTATTTCAAGGAAACCTATTGCTGCTGATATTGAGATTATGGATAATGATAAGGGAAAGCTGTTCTCTAAATTTAAGTCTAATAGTGCTACCGGAAAGTTCTTGTTGTCACTTCCTGCGGGTAAAAATTATGGAATCGCAGTAAAAGCAGAAGGGTATTTATTTCATTCAGAAAATTTTAACATCCCTGCTAAATCAGATTTCAATTTGGTGAATAAGGAGATTGAGCTGAAGAATATTGCTATAGGAAGCAAGATTGCATTGAGGAATATCTTTTTTGCAATTGGTAAATCAACCCTTACCCCAGCCTCTAACCCAGAACTAGGAAGGTTGGTTAAATTATTAAATGATGTACCCTCTTTAAAGATCGAAATCTCAGGCCATACCGACAATACCGGTTCTGAACAACTTAATCTTACATTATCAGCAGACAGGGCAAAAGTAGTGGTAAACTATCTGGTAAAAGAAGGGATCACTGCCAACCGCTTAGATTCAAAAGGCTATGGTTCTGACCGGCCGTTCGATACTAATAATACTTCTGAAGGCAGGCAGAATAACAGACGTACAGAATTTGAAATAATTGGCAATTAATCTGGTAATTGCTGCATAATT
Source organism: Flavobacteriales bacterium (assembly GCA_012965625.1). Taxonomy (GTDB): domain Bacteria; phylum Bacteroidota; class Bacteroidia; order NORP154; family NORP154; genus UWMA-0041. The sequence goes on from DTSC01000393.1 coordinate 5,615, forward strand.
AATGGTAATTTTGCAGTGTTATAAATCATAATATTCCTTAATAATTTTATCATGAACTATTTTTCAAGATCAATTGTGCTTTTTGCAACCCTAATATCTTTCTATTCTTATGGCCAGACAGAGGTTGGCGGAGTCGCTTTACTCAACACAATAAAGATAAATGAAAACACCCTTGAACTCAACGGAGGAGGTATCCGGGAGAAATATTGGATAGACCTTTATGTAGGTGGTTTATACCTGTCGGAAAAAGGCTCAGATGCTCAAAAGATTATTGATGCAAATGAGCCAATGGCCATATATATGGAGATAGTATCTACCTTGATTACTAGTGAAAAGATGATAGAATCGGTGGATGAGGGGTTTAAAAAATCTACCAAGGGGAATACCAAACCAATTCAAGAAAAAATAGAGACCTTTAAAAAGGCATTTCTTGAACCAATCAAGGAAAAGGATACTTATACCATTTCTTATTCACCTCCTGAAGGAGTTTCAGTTTCCAAAAATGGCAAGCACATTGCCACTATAGATGGCCTGGATTTTAAAAAGGCCTTATTCGGTATCTGGTTATGCGACGACCCTGCCGATGAAGATCTTAAAGAAGGCATGCTGGGATTGGAATAAATTCAAACCCTTAATTACCTTAAATATGGCTTGCACGAAACAAAAAAGCCAGGCATATAGTGTCCGGCCTTTCAGTTGTGGGCGATGCGGGATTACCTTCGGTGATCCCATTGACTTGGCCCTTGTACCCAACTGAAAAGCGCATTCGCTCTGCTCTATTTCAGCCTTGATATTGTAGATGATGAGGACTTTTCAGCCTTTGGCGGGATTACCTTCGGTGATCCCTTGGTACCCATTTAGTGGATCAAAGCTCATTCGCTCTGCTCATGTTCTTTTTTATTCCTTTACTCGCTCAAACAAGTTTGGCTCGCATGAAATAAAAAAGCCCACCACTATGTGGTGAGCTTTGATCAATCCGTGGGCGATGAGGGATTCGAACCCCCGACCCTCTGGGTGTAAACCAGATGCTCTGAACCAACTGAGCTAATCGCCCTTTTAAGAATTCGGGGTGCAAATATATCAGATTTATTTTATTGTTTCTTGTTTTTAATGCTTCCTTTTTATCGTGTTCCACATATTCGATTTGTAATCTGTAATAATTCAGGCATTGTATGGGAATGAAGAAGCCTGCCTTTTTGTAATTTTTCTTCTTTGGTGGGTAAACTATTTAGTCTATGCTTAATTAAATATTAATAAACATGGTTTTGATTCGATATTTCAGTAAGCAACAATCTAATAGATTTAATTAAGGAAGTATCGGAAAACCGATCAGAGAATAAATTTAAGGTCGCAGTGTTTCCAGACAAAAAATGGATTTGTTTATAAATTAATTTCAAAAAAATTTAAAAACAAGTTAACATATTTAATTTTGAAAGATCTTATATTCATTGATGATCTTTAATATGTTTAAGGTATATAATAAAAATTCTTGCCCATTAAAAGAGCTGGAAAACAACTCTGTTGATTCCCTTATAACGGATCCTCCATATGGAATTTCTTATCAACATAATTATTGGGACAAAGACCTCCCAAAGAAGGAGATTTGGGAGAATAGCCTTCTGAAAGTAAAGCCAGGGGGATTTGGATTGGTATTTAGTTCGGTGCGATTGATGCATAGATTAATGGTAGATTTAGAAGACAGTGGTTTTTTGATAAAAGATGTATTGTTCTGGTCCTACTTAAATGGAATGCCCAAAAGCAGGAATGTTGGTCTTTTAATAGATAATGAACTAGGGGTAGAAAGTGAAAAAGCAGGAGAGTATAAATATGTTCAAGGTTATAAAAAGGATGGAGCTGATAATTATAAGACAGAACATAAGCATAAACTTACTCCAAGCTCAGATATTGGCAAAAAATATGATGGAGCTGGATTAGGGGTAAAGCCAGCCTATGAGCCGATCATTTTAATACAAAAACCATTAGAAAAGGGATTAAATATTGCACAGAATATTTTAAAATTTGGAACGGGCTCTTTAAATTTTGAAGGGAGCAGGTTGCCTTATGAAAAAGGAGAGGGAAAGGTAGGGCATAATCCACATGAAAAAGGAAGGGTTCCCGCTAATATCATTAGAACAGATGAATTTAACGATGGGTATGATAAATTCTTTTTAGTTCCCAAAGTAAGGCAGCATAAGGAAGACTTTAATTTTCACCCAACCCTTAAACCTGTGGGACTCATGCACCAATTAGTAAATCTGGCAACATTTGAAAACCAAACTGTTTTAGATCCTTTTATGGGCAGCGGATCCACTGGAATAGCTTGTATTGAATTAAAGCGAGAATTCGTAGGCTATGAATTGGATGAATCTTATTATAAAATAGCAGAACGAAGATTAGAAGCTATTATAAAAACGCCGAAATTATTCTAGCAGAAACTATGATACACTTATAGCAGGGAATGGCTGTGACAATATCTGGGCAGCAGCATTACGGTAAACCCCCACAGCCACCACAACCTATTGGGTTACCACTAGCGACACTCTTGGTTGCAGCAACAACGCAGCGGTAACCGTAACAATATTGCCAGAAGATTATTTAGTATATGTGCCCAGCATATTTTCATCAGCAGTTGCAATTCAGAGAACAAACGTTTATATGTATTTGGAAAAGGGGTTTAAACACTTGAACTGGGTATATACGACCGTTGGGGGTGGGGAAATAGTATATAAAACGACTGATGCAAGACCAAAAACAAGAAGTGACGGAATGTGCTGTGCTTATGGTAAAGGGTGGGATTGATCATATGGAACAAAGGGGAAGCCGTACTTCCACTGTATTTGCTTACAAGTTGAATGGCTCATTCAGCAATGGCGAAGAGTACTATAAATCTGGTAATATCACATTGATCCAGTGATAACAGATTAAAGCTTCATATCTTAAACGTAGTCTGACTCTTTATCCTACAAGTGTTTTTTTCTCTTGTATAACCATTGAAACTCATTTTTTTATCTGTAACTAATTATTGATAATTCCGTTTCATCTGAATAAATAATTCAAAATTTATGAAAAGACGCCTCTTGATCTTGCCTTTAATTTTATGTCTTTTCAATGCATCTGCATTTAATTTTCACTTCAGTTTAGTATTTAAAGACAAGGAAAACACGAATATTTCCAACCAGGAAGATCTTATAAATAATGTTGCTAAAACCAAAACCTCAGAGCCTGAAGCCAATGTTTCTAACGAGCAATTGGAACAAAATCCATCCTTAGTGAAAGGCCTAAAAAATCATATGGCAGATACGCTTAGAATTAAGGCAGACTCCTTATTTAATCATGGTAATAATGCAATGGCGATAGAATATTACTTTCAAGAATTAAAAATTTTGGAAGAAATGGGCCCTGAAAAGGAAATATTATATACATTGAATCAGATTGGGCTCATTTATGGAACTCAGGGAAAACACTCCAATGCCTTGATCTTTTATAATCGTTGCAGGAAAAAAATAGAAGAATCCGGAAATAATCAACAATTGGCCAGTGTGCTAAATAATATTGGCAACATATATAAAGAACAAGGTGACCATTCCAATGCTCTTGGGTATTTCACAAAGAGCAAGACCCTATATAAAAAAATTAAAGATTTGCACGGCCTTGCCTTAGCCCTGAATAATATAGGTGGTATTTATTATGATGAGTCTAAATATAATATGGCACTGGAAAATCACCAGCTCAGTTTAAAGATAAGGAAAGAAATAAATGATCCAGATGGCATTGCTACATCCTTAATTAGCATAGGCTTAATTAAACGCTTGCAAGGTGATTTTGAATCAGCATTTGATTGTTTTATCAAAGGGTTAAGGTTGAGGAAAGAATTAGATGATAACCACGGCATTGCTGCTTGCCTTATAGATCTCGGTGAAAATTATAGGTGGAACAGAGAGTATAAGAAAGCAATCCCATATTTTGAAGATGCAATGACCCTCTCAATTAAAATTGGCGCAGCTATCCCTTTAAGAGATGTTAGTAAGTTGCTCTATAAATCCTATAAAGCTTTGGGTGACCATCAACAGGCTCTTAAGATGCATGAACTTTTCATGACATTACGTGATAGTATTAAAGATGAAGAAATTACTAAAACTATCATCCGACATGAGTTTGAAATTAAAGAACAACAACGTATTTTTAATGATAAGGAGGCCAAGCGAAAAGCCAAAGAATTGCAGATTGCCTTAGAGGAAAACAAAGCGCGAACAGACAATATTCAATATACTGCCATTTTCATTTTAGTGATCTTAACGCTCTTACTGATCTTTGCTTTGAGTAAAAGGGGCAACATATCAATTAAGATTGTTGAAAGTATCATTTTCTTCAATTTCCTATTGATTTTTGAATTTATACTTCTTTTTATTAATCCAATAGTTGCTAAACACATTTACAATGCCCCTGTTCTTTTATTGGGTATCAATTCTATAATTGCTTTACTAATTACTCCCTTACACAATTTCATGGAGGTTACCATTAAAGCCAGGGTATTGAAAATCCGAAAACATAGTCAGAAAGCCAAACGCATGTTATAATTCCCGGATTATATAGTCTTATAGAATGTTCGCTTTTAATTCTTAGACAGGATTCCATTTAAATTCCTAAAGATTCCTTCCATTAACCAGTACATCACTTAATAATAATAATAATAGATTCCAGATTCCCAAAAAACCAGATCTCGTATTTTGCAATTCCACTAATCTACCCTCTTAATTATATAAATTTTATAGGCTAGCTGTAACTTTTTGTACCTGCTAATTGTCTTACGAACAATTAAAACCAAAAAATAATTTTTTAACCAATTAAAAATTAGAAATTATGAAAAATGTAATACTATTTATTATGGGATTTATCAGCATACAGGCTTATAGTCCCAATAAAGTATTGGGCCAGGGTTGCCAAACACCAACAGCTGGCTTTCAATATGAAACCAGTGGATTTACAGCTACCTTTTGGGATAGTTCAGCAGTTACAGGCCAGACAACTTATAGCTGGGATTTTGGTGATCTTAATGGAACATCTACAAATCCATACCCCACTTATACGTTTAGCTCATCGGGATCCTTTTGGGTCTGTTTAACGATAGTAGACAGTTGCGGTACAGATGTTTATTGTGACTCTGTTACAATAGCGCCTTGCACATCGCCTACAGCTAATTTCACGTACTCTGTAGCAGGTCAGAATGCTGTTGATTTTTATGCAAATGTCAGCACAACTGGAATGACTACTTATAGCTGGGACTTTGGTGATGGCATGGGTACATCAGCAGTACAATACCCTAGCTATACGTATAATGCGTTGGGGACCTATACAGTTTGCTTGACTATAACCGACGACTGTGGAACTGATGTGTATTGTGAAAATATTACAATCACACAATGTACGCCACCTGTACCTGGTTTCAATTATACCCTAAATCAGAACTTGGTATCATTTTACCCATTTCAAGATAGCTCAAGTACAATTTTGGCATCAACGTATACATGGGAAATATATGCAGATACCAGTAACCTGACGAATCCTATTGTGAACAACTCACAAAGCCCAACTTACTCTTTGAATTCAGGCACCTATTGGGTTTGTCTTACTATAACAAATGCTTGCGGCTCTGGCACATATTGTGATTTTGTTATCATGCCAGGTTGTACACCACCAGTATCGGGTTTCACATACCATTCTTGGGCTACGGGCCCAGTCTACTTTAACGAAATAGTGAGCTCTACTGGTGTAACAAGCTATAACTGGGATTTTGGTGATGGTATAGGTACATCAACATCACAAGACCCTACCTACCTGTTTAGCACTTTGGGAACTTATCAGGTATGTTTAACGGTAAGTGATGTTTGTGGCACGGATGTATATTGTGAAGATATCGAAATCTGCCCTAAACCGACAGCCTATTTTGATTATACGACCAATCAGTTGACGGTAACATTCTCGGATAGCTCAAATACATCAACAACAGCAACCTATTTTTGGGAAATTTCCACAGATAGTAATATGACCAATTCAATTACTTCTACCTTACAAAACCCAACTATTTTGATGGATTCTGCTGGAACCTATTATGTATGCCTTATAGTTACAGATAGTTGTGGATCAGATTGGTATTGTGACTCTATCGTTGTTAACAAGATGGGTACGGTCGGCTTTGAGGATCGTAGCATGAATGGCGACGAGAAATTGGCCAGCATCTATCCAAATCCTGCGAAATCCAAATTAGCTATCAGGTTTAATGAGCTGCAAGAAAATGCAGAGATCCAGATTGTAGATGTAATAGGAAAATTGGTAATGAAATATGATGATGAGCAAATCAATGTTGCTGATCTGGATGTTTCAAAACTAAAAAATGGCGTGTATTTTATCCATATTAAGAGTAGTGATATGACTATGACAAAAAAGATCATAATTAATCACTAAGCATGATAGTCCTGTAAAGCAGGCTATACAAAACAGGCATTGGGATACCCGATGCCTGTTTTTTTTGGCTCTATGCCAGCTAAAGATTGCTCGATAAAGAAAACCCATAATAATTTGGTTATCGCTGTAACATTCTGTGGGGGTTAATTGTCTTAATAACATAAGAGAAAGAATTTAATATATCTAGAAAAAATTGAAATAGACCAAGAGGCTATTTGCTTATTATGTTGTCAGTAATTAGGGAAAAATAGTATAGAAAGGTGCTTATAGACAGAATTCCTTTCGTCGCTAATATAAGCTCCCTCATATCAATAAATGACAACATGGTATCATATGTTTTACATAGGGTAAAAGCCATTCTAATTTTGCGGTTGATACTAGGTTGTATTGAAATGCCATCTGAATAAATTTTGGAAGCACCATCAATTACATCCAAAGCAAATTAGAAAAATTGAACAACAAAATTTCAATTTATATCACTAGATATTTTGAATACTAAAGAATATAATATCGCAGTAAAAACATATTCAGGCCGGCTATTTCGGTTTGCCGTTAAGACTATGAAGAATCAGGATGACGCCAACGACATTGTGCAGGATTGTTATATGAAGCTTTGGGAAAATAAAGATAAAATAGATTTTGAAAAAGCTAAATCATGGTTGTTTACCACTGCTTATAATGGTTCGTTAAATAAAATAAAAAAAGGAAACAGATCACAGTCATTGGAAGGAAGTAAATATAATGAACCTAGTGTTGAATCTGATGATTTTGAACTAAGAGAAATAATAAACAAAAGTCTCAATAGCTTACCGGCTATCCAGAAATCTATCATCTTGTTAAGAGATCTGGAGGGTTATAATTACAAGGAGATCAGTGAGATATTAAACTTAAATGAGTCACAAGTAAAGGTTTACTTATTTCGGGGGAGACAAATGGTTAAGAATCAATTAAAGGAGGCTAAGTTATTTGCATGAGATCAATTAGCAAATACAATTTTGAGGAATGGATCTTTGATGCTTTAGAGGGAAACCTTAGCAGAGAAGAGCTAAAGCAATTCCATGCTTTTTTTGAAAGCAATCCCTCTCTCAAGGAAGATTATGAAGATTGGGAGAACACCTATCTGGACGAACCAGAAATGGCATATCCAGGCATGGACAAATTGCTGAAAAAAGAACCATTCATTAGATTTGGATGGTGGAAATGGGTTTTCCTTGGCGCTATAACCTTTTTTGTTTCTTATTTTTCAATTAAATCCATTGACTCTTTTAGTATACCTAGCAAGGAAATGGTTCATTATCCACTCGAAAAATTTGATAGGCCTGTTGTAAAAAGCATAAAGAATCCTAAAAAGAATTTGAGAGTGAAACCCATGAGAACCCCAATAAAACAGGATCTTATCATTGATGCCTCCAGGAAACCAGCCGAATCATCCCTCCGCCACAAGAAACTCAAAAAGAAAAAGAGCACTGAGCATGATAATGCCCTTAATAAACTAATAATTGGAGAAGTCTTTATTAAGATTGATAGTAGCAATGCAATTAGACAAATTCAACCCGAGATAGTTATAGATGCAGTAATGGTACCTATAGATAACCAGAAAATGCCTGGTGATATTACAGTCCATAAGGTTCAGAAATCGATGCTAAATGGTCTGTCAAATCAGCATAAAGGCCTAGGCTTTGAAATTCAGGATGATGAAATAATGCAAGCTGCCATTATTGATATTCCAATTTTATATGAAGAGGAAATAAGGGAGCTAGAAAAAATGGAGAAGAATTACAGAAAAGTAAATAATCTTGACTTCAGGCTTGGATTAAATGGTGGGCTAGGTTTCTCAAAACTGCATAAAGAGGATAATGAGTCGGCATATCTTAAGTCTTTAGAGTCAGCTACGAGCAACCCTGTTGATTTAAGTATAGAAGTATTTTATAAGAACATATCTTTTAGTTCTGGCATTGGTTATATGCAGAGAATGGATAGCTATGAGATATTGCACACTGGTTCTTTCTTTGTTAATAATATGACCTGGGATGTGACGCCTGTTCTTGACTCAAGCCAAATAGACACCTTATACGTGGATACAACATGGACTGCAACGATTGATACCATCAATACAATGGACTTACACAAATACAAGACCAGGTCAGATTTTGCAACGATTCCTTTGACGCTTGGTTATAGGGTTAATATTGAAAAACTTGAAATAGTATTTAAGGCCGGAATGATGTTTAATATCTTAGTTGGCTCACATGGGAAATATCATACTGAGGATAATCAAGCCATTATCATAGGCAATTTAGAGCAAAGCCCTTTTATAAGGTCTTATATACAGGCAAATGTTGGTGTTGATTTAATGTATCCGTTTTCTCAGAACTTTTCATTGTCTTTTTCTCCTTCTTATCTCATAGGGTTAAATAACATTTTTGATCCAAAAAAATCTCAAAATGCAATGAGGGTCGACCTGATAAAACACAAGATAGGGCTCAGATATTCGTTTTAGTATATGAAATACTAATTAATGAGAACCATAAAACCAGCGAACAATGAAAAGATTAATGATTTTTGCCATGGTAATAATATCAGTGAATGTATTAGCACAAGTACAGGAAATGGAAGAAAAAGCAGCTTCTTCCCAACTAGGTTACTTTTATTCTCCTGACTATTCTCATGGTAGCTTTAAAGGCAGCTACGGCTATGCCACTGGATTCAACTTTTCCAAAAGAATCAAGGAGAAGTATAGTATAGATATAGGACTGCTTTTCTCTAGTAGAGGAGACTATACAGGTTACCTGACCTTAGGAAATTCGATAAATCAGTCAATGGGAGTAGTTGACACTAGCTTTTATTCCAAAAACAAACACCAATTTATTGAGATGCCAATTAAACTCAAATATTTTTTCCTGCAAAAAAATAAAATTGATGTTTATTTAACAGCTGGAGCCTCTTTGAATTATTATCTGAGGACCAGAACGGTATGGGATTTCGATCCACGTTCGGAGAGCAGAGTTGCAGGAAACGAGTTTACAAATAAGAACTTTCCTGCCAAGACAATTGTGCTAAGTAGCTTAACAGGACTTGGCATAGTATATAAACTTAACGAAAAATGGAATTTCACAATTCAGCCAGAGTTAAGATATTATTTCATGACAGAGAAAACATATCCCATTGGCAGTAATATTTATGCGGTGGGATTAAATTGTGGAATATCCCATAATTTTTGAATTCTTCTCCTTCACCCTTCTTGCTTAAAATAGGACAGGTTGAAGAAAAGCTGCTACAGATTGAAGTATTTCATTACCTGGTCCTTATAGGACTTGCCTATGGGTAGTTTCTCATCTCCCAGGGTTATCATATTACCCTCTATGGCACTGAACTTGTCTATCGAGATGATGTATGACCGGTGGATACGCAAAAAACGATCATTGGGCAATACGTTGACCATGTTCTTCATGCTCTCTCTGGTAACATACCTTTTTTCAGCAGTATAGATACGCACATAATCTTTATAACCCTCGACATAGGCTATGTCATCAGTGGCTATTTTATGGATTTTATAATCTGCTTTGATAAATATAAACTTAGTGTCAGCTCCATCTCCCTCTGATGACAGCACTTCATTGGCCTTGTTTGCGGCCTTTAGGAACCGTTCAAAAGAGATTGGTTTTAAAAGGTAGTCTATAGTATTAAAATCATAGCTTTCAACCGCATATTCATCATAGGCAGTAGTAAAGATCACAGCGGGTTTTCGCTCCAATGTATTGAGAAATTCAAGGCCAGTTAGACCAGGCATTTGTATGTCCAGGAAGACTAGGTCGATACCCCCTTTTTGTAATTCGCTAGTAGCTTCTACAGGATCAGTGAACTTACCAGCCAGGTTTAGGAAGGGCACCTTGTTTACATACTCTTCAATGATATCCAAAGCCAGGGGCTCATCGTCAATTGCCAAACACTTTAAGCTCATTATAACTGCAGTTTTAAATTACCAATATAGGTGGTCCCTGATTTCCTCCTGCTCAATTTGTGTTTTCCCGGATATATTAGGGACAATCTTTTTTTTAGATTATCCAAGCCTATACCAGATGTAGTCTTTTCCTTTTTCTCACGAAGGATATTTTCTACCAAAAAGTCGATTTCTCCTGGAATTATATCTAATTGGATCTTAATATACGCATCTTTTTGTTGTAATTCACCATGTTTAAAAGCATTTTCTACAAAAGGGATCAGCAGCATGGGGGCGATCTTTATTTTATTCGGTTCGCCTTGGATATTAAACTCAATGTTTACATCCTTTTTAATCCTTAATTGTTGGAGTTTTATGAACTTGGAAATATAATCTATTTCCTTTTCTAATAGCACCCTATGATGATTGGAGTCATGTAACATATAACGCATAATATCAGATAACATAAGGACGGCATTAGGAGCATCAGTTGATTTTTTTAATACCAATGCATATATATTGTTAAGGGTGTTAAATAGAAAATGGGGATTTATCTGAGATTTAAGAAATGATAATTCAGCCCCTAGCTTTTGGTTATTAAGTCGTTGACGAAGACCCAAAAACACACCTGCCGAAACCACCAATATGAGCAGTAGGACCATAATTCCTATGTATAGATATCGTTTAAGGCGTTCTTCCTGTACCGCTTGTTTTTTCTCCAACTCACTCTTTTTTTCCCGCAACTTATTTTCATATTCCATCTTTGCCTCCAACTGCATAATTTTCTTAGTGTTCTCTTCATTGAACAAGCTGTCTTGCATCTGTACATGAAGCATGTGGTATTCCAGCGCTTTATCATAGCTGCCTTGTTGCTCCAATATTTTAGATAATACTTCGGCTGCTTGGCTTATGTTTTCCGTGGATCCCATCTCTGTGGACAATAGCAAAGCACGTTCAGAATAATCCTGAGCTTTATCTATATCTCCCTCATAAAGATATAGCGCTCCAATATTATTGAGGACAAAAGGGATGCTTAGATTGTATTCTAGATCTTGAAGTATCTCAAGGCTTTTTTCAAAATAATATATTGCCTTTGCCCGCTTTTCTTGATCCCTATAAAGGCGGCCTATATTATTATAGGCCCGCGCTACATTTTGCTTGTCTCCAGATTCTTCAGCTAGAAATAAGGCCTTTTCATAATATTCCAGCTCCTTTTCCTCTTCACCCAGGTTTCCGTAAATAAGTCCAATATTGTTAAAAGAATTGATAAGACCCCAGGTGTCATTCATCTCCTCTTGCAGTTTCATGCTCTTATTAAAAAGCTCCAAAGCTGTATTGTAATCTCTCTGTTTAATATAAATAAGACCTATATTGTTTAAGGCACTTGTAATACCTTGCTTATAACCTTCGTCCTGGCAGATATTTAAAGTTTTATGATAATTTTCTAAAGCCTTTTTTATATCTCCCCTGCTTTTGAATATAGAGCCAATATTATGGTAACAGCTGGATATACCAAGCTTGTCATCTTGGTCTTCAGAAATTGCAAGGCTCTTTGTATAAAAATTTAAAGCTGTATCCATTTCGCCTTTCTGATAGTAAACCAATCCAATATTATTCAGGGCATTTGCTTTGGTTAACAAAAAAGCGGTGGTTTCTTTATCGCTTGATGATCCTATTCTTAGTTCTATTATACCGAGGGCCTTATTACATAGAGTAATCACAGTATCTGTGTGTGAACGGAAAAGCTTAGAGCTAAGATCGACATATGCCCTTGAAACAGCAGTATCGTCCTGGGCTATCTTAATTATAGTATTAAGGGAATCAATAGCTTGTTGATTAGTCTGGCCGTTGGTGATTTGTTTGCCCCCAAGGACAAAACCAATAAGTAAGACAATATACAAGCAGATCCTATAAAGAGTCGAATAATTCATTCAATCAAAAAAACGCAACTAAGAACATCTTGGACTGGTAATTCCTTGTAACTCCAATCTTGTAAAAATAAGTTTTAGTTTTCACTTTTCCTCTTTGGTATTTACCCATTCCATTTTGATGCATTCCGTTTGTCGCTATAATACAGCCATAGGTAGCTATAATATATTCGCTTATATCAAAAATTTTATCTAACCAACATACTGGTCTACTTTTGACTTAAACGAATTAATTAAAACTAATATCATGAAATATAATGTAATCATATTTTTAGTATTCAACACATTATCTTTTATTGCTCTCGGACAACCCAAGGTTGATGAACACAAGTGCAAAGAAGCAAAAGAAGACATTGCCAATTATCAATTTGCCCAAGCCCTGAAAGGTCTATTATCATGCGAGCATGATAGCCTTGAGCACATCAAGGATATTGCATTGTGCTATTATAAGATAGGACAATTCGTACAAGCTGAATCCTATTACAAAAAGGCGCTCTCACAGGCCAAAGAAGATATAACTGCTATTAATCAGCTAGCAAATATATATGCTAAAAAAACAGATTACCAACAATGTGTTTTACAATACGAAAAGTTGATTGCAATTGATAGCAACAATGGATATTATCACAAACAATTAGCGATTTATGCAAAAAGAGGAAATAAGCTTGGTCTGGCTTTTAAACATCTGGGCATTGCTTATCACCTGAACCCATCTGACCTTTCCGTAATTCATATGCTCACTATATTTTACATTGGACTGGATGAATTTGACATGGCAAAAGAGTACTTGAAAAAAGGGTTAACATTGGATTCTACCCATATACAACTCTTGCTTGTTAAAGCCAAACTGGCTTATGCTCAGAAGGACTATGCTGCGATTGTTCATGCAATTACAAAATGTTTGCCTTATCAAAATGATACCAGCGCATACCAGCTAAAATTGTTAGGTATCGCATATTTTCATTTAGATGACCATGTGAGATCAATTGAGTGCCTGACAAAAGCCATTGATTTACAAGAAACAGAAGTGATCCATTACTACTTGGGATTAAATTTTAAGGCAACAGGCCTATTGGACGAAAGCACCTTTCACTTTGAAAAGGCAATAAATATTGGCATTACAGATCATATTGCTACTTATTATTCCGCCTTAGCTACAGTGCTGGAAGAAAATGAGGATTACCAGGCTTCCATAAAAGCTTACCAGGCAGCTTATAATTATTCCCAAAACAAGGTAATCCTATTTCACCTGGCAAGAAATTACGATACCTATTATGCAGATAAGGAACCGGCCCTTGCTTATTACAAAATGTATTTATCGCACAATGATACAGGTAATAAAGAGCTGATGAATTATTCCCAATACAGGGTCAGTGAAATTCGAGAACTTCTTCATTTTGGCATGGACTCAACAAGATTGTAAATTCGGATGAAAAAAATAGAACTGATTCAAAAAGACCTTATAGCAAGGCTGGATAAATTAATCCAAGACCAGTATCTCCTTCGCCTTGAGATTATTGGGAGAAAAATATCCAGCGTTTTTTATCATTACGAACCAGGGAAGAAAGACATTCATATACCAGATATGAAAATATTACATCTTCCTATGGGTTGCCTTTGGATAAAAACAGATAATGGGAATATATACAAAATAGTGACCAGCTACCTGTATTGGAATAAGCTGGACCATGGCATTTTACTGGAGAAGGTGGATGCGAATAGACTCTCTATTGATTTTAAATCAGCAATAAATAGGTCAAAGCTTTCTTGTTGGCGCCCTCTGCTGGATAATAAAATAACCATTGCCGAATGGAACTGGAAGGGGGGACATAAATTGGTCCAGGAAAAGAATAGAATCATTAGCCGAAGTTATATGTTAGATCAAGTGCTTAAAGAAGGTTTGTATCCGGAAAAAATAACTCTTCATTTTGAAAATATGAAGAAACTATACATTATTGCTGCTGATCCAGATGAAATAATCCCAGGAACAAAAAAGTATAATTTAATATCGGCTGGACAGGAAATAATGGTGTTTTTCTGTCAGAATAAATTGAAAGATTGGGGCTTAAGCAATCCTGGTTTTGAAATTAACGTTACAGACAGCTAATTCTCTTCCTTTTTTATATAAACCTAAATAAGACATTCCCTTCATCTCAGCTTTAACGCCAAACATCGCAATAATCTGCACTCTCATATCATATATTTCAGTTAGCCAGCCCATGGGTCTAATTTTGTTCTCAGACAATAAATTAAAACCAAAAACCAAAGATCATGAAAACACTAGGACTTAAAATCAGAACTAATAATACAATCATTATTTCTTGTGTTGCTGCATTAATACTGCTATCAATATTTAATGCAAATGCACAACTCTGCTCAAATGGAAGCATACAGACAATATACAATGGCAGTCAGTCTGGTTTCAAGACAGAACGCTTGGGTACTGGATTTATAAATGATCCATATTGGTATAGGCTTTATGCAGGATGCATGAAAATAGCAACGCTCCGGGATAATGGAGGCACGAACCTCGCTGTTGCTGATGACAATAATAATTGGAATGATTCATATAATAATGCTATAGATAGATTGAAAATGGTTGCTGCTTCTGCTCATTGGGCCGCACAAAAATCTTTTCAATATTTTGATGACATACACGGCCATAGAGGATTAAGAGGTATCATCACATCTTCAACTACTGATTTAAGAGTGGTTACTAATTTAGGCAGTCATTTTTATACAGACCTTCATGCACAGGATTTATCTCAATTCGGTGGAACCATCAATCATGCTATTGTTTGTGGAAGAAGGAACAATAGAGACTGGGTATCATTGGATATGATCGGAAGACAATATGCAAAGGGAATTATATTCTGGACAAGCAAAGTAGGTTTTGATAATCATATTACCCCCGTAAACAGTGAGTCTGGTGCCTTGCTAGATGCTTTTGGAGATATTTTCGGCACCATGATTGAAAAAAGCGTGGAGGGTAATGGATTTGATTGGACCATTGGTGAGGATATGGGGCAAAATTATATAAGAAGGAACATGGCCAACCCAAACTCAAAAGGTCATCCGGATACCTACCAAGGCAATAACTGGTCAAATTCAAACGACAGGTATATTAACTGCAACGTAATCAATTATTGGTTCTACCTCTTGGCACAAGGAGGTACAGGAAGTAATGACAATGGAGATCAATATACTGTTAATGGCATAGGCACAACTAAAGCCAGAAGAATAGTTTTTGACGCCTTTACAGATGAATTTAGCAGAACAACCAACTTTGCACAAGCTGCAGTAAAAACAATACAGAAAGCCCAAAGTATTTATGGTGCCAATTCAAATGAAGCTATTCAGGTTTGTAATGCATGGTATGCTGTAGGAGTCAGGAATCAACCATGTAGCACAAGCAATAATGGCGGTGGCAATACAGCAAGCATGTCTCTGCCAAATTCAGTGACCCAGCCTAATGGGTTCTCGGTCACGTTTAATACAAGTGGCTACCAGGCGGGATCTCTCCGTTTAGTAATATATGATGGAGGCAATTACCTGAGAGTTAACTCGTCGCAAAATGGAACTTCTGGCACCATTAACATCTCTTCTACCACCGGTTGGGTAAATGGGGTTTGCCGGGTATTTCTAGCGCATACTCCAACTAATAATGCCATATTAGCTTCTGAAACTATTACCCTTAATCAGATCTCTCAAACGGCAAACATCAGTTCCCTTGGAACCATTACATCTCCAGCTGGATTTACGGTAACTTATTCGTCCAATGGATACCAGGCAGGAGATCGTTTTAGATTTAAGGTTTATGATGGAAATAATGACCTAAAGCATACATCAAACTATATATATGCTAACTCTGGCACATTGACAGTACCGTCAACATCAGGTTATGCTTCAGGATCATGTAGTATTAAGTTATACGACAAGAATAACGACCTGAAAGATACAGAAATCTTCACTTTGAATGCACCTCAACTAACAGCAAACATCAGTTCCCTTGGAACCATTACAGCTCCAGCTGGATTTACGGTAACTTATTCGTCCAATGGATACCAGGCAGGAGATCGTTTTAGATTTAAGGTTTATGATGGAAATAATGACCTAAAGCATACATCAAACTATATATATGCTAACTCTGGCACATTGACAGTGCCGTCAACATCAGGTTATGCTTCAGGGACATGTAGTATTAAATTATACGATAAGAATAATATATTAAAAGATACAGAGCAATGGTTTTTAGAAGATCCTGCTGTTACTTACTGTGAATCACATGGAACTATCTCAGACTCTCTCTGGATCAATAGTGTTGCCCTTGGAAATATCCAAAACAGTTCAGGTGATGATAATGGATATGGTGATTATTCAAATTTATCTGATTGGACTCTTAATAGCTTCCCTGTATCAATTATAAGTCCTGTTTTAACAGATAACATGGACATTACCCTAGATCCAGGATTCGCTACCTACTTTGCAGGAACAGACTTTATATCTAC
>DTSC01000394.1 GCA_012965625.1 Flavobacteriales bacterium
TAATTCTTGGAGGTAATTAATTAGTATTTTGAAAAATGGCCTTCCCTAAATTGGGAGGGCTTTTTTTTGCCTTATTGTTTTGAAAAAGCGAAATATATTTCTTCTATTGTGTCTGTTGCTACTGCTTGGCGTGGGCATCTTTAAAAATACGTTTCTCCGCAACGTAGGGGCTGTATTAATTGTAGAGGACCCTCTCGAAAAAGCAGATGCTATCTTCCTTTTAGGTGGTGGCTCCTATGATAGGGGTAGGGAGGCGGCGAAACTATTTGGAGAAAAGTATGCTGATTTTATTATTTGTACAGGTGGCCAGGTTTCAGGTACCTTAAAGTCCCTTGATCTGCTTTATAAAGAAGCGATGGTCTCAAAGATCGGGATGGTGAAAAATCATAGCCTTGCACCTGAAAACATCATTGCTATTGAGAAAGGAACCAGTACAAGGGAAGAATCGGAGCTGATACTTGCCTATTGCCAGCAGAGAGGCTTCTCTAAAATCATCGTTCTCTCCTCAAAATTTCATACAAGAAGGGTAGGAAATGTTTTTAAACCCCTATTCACAGAAAATAGTATTGAGCTGATGGTTCATGGGGCTCCAAGTTCCCTTTATAAAGAAGATGAATGGTGGAAAAAGGAGGAAGGCATGATCATGGTGAATAATGAGTACATGAAGCATCTATATTATTTTTTCAAGTATTGAGTGGCTGCATTTAACTGGTTTTCAGTAATTCTTCAAGCTTATACAGCTCATCTCGCTGCATGGCGGCCTCTATGAAGTCGAGGTTCTTAGCTGCTTTGTCCATAGAGCGCTTTGTTTTGTTTATCGATTTTTTAAGCTGCTCAGTGCTCATATGCTGAACTATTGGGTCAGCAGCAATATT
The DNA here is from genome assembly GCA_012965625.1 of Flavobacteriales bacterium. Classification (GTDB taxonomy): domain Bacteria; phylum Bacteroidota; class Bacteroidia; order NORP154; family NORP154; genus UWMA-0041. The sequence continues at coordinate 876 of DTSC01000394.1, forward strand.
GCCCATCTCATCCTTTACATATACTGTTTGCCCGGCACTAATAACAGATGTTTGTTTAATGATGTCTTCCTGTGTTTTTATGATCTGTTTTGGGGTAATATTATGTTTGGTATTATAGGCCATTTGCTTGTCTCTCCTTCTGTTTGTTTCTTCTATAGTTCTTTTCATTGAATCAGTTTCCTTATCTGCATACATGATCACCTTGCCATTGATATGCCTGGCCGCCCGTCCTGCAGTTTGTGTTAAGGCTCTGCTTGATCTGAGAAATCCTTCTTTGTCTGCATCTAATATTGTTACCAAAGACACTTCAGGCAGGTCTAATCCTTCACGCAATAAATTGATGCCCACCAGCACATCAAATTTCCCCAGTCGCAGGTCTCTCATGATTTTCACTCTTTCTAGCGTGTCAATATCTGAATGAATATACCTGCAGTTAATGTCTAGGTTAAAAAGGTATTTTGATAATTCCTCTGCCATCCTTTTGGTTAATGTGGTTACCAGCACCCTTTCCTTCTTTTTAATTCTGTCAGCAATCTCATCCATCAGGTCATCAATCTGATTGAGGGTCGGTCTCACTTCAATTTCAGGATCCAGTAATCCAGTTGGCCGTATCAGCTGTTCAACGATCACGCCCTCCGACTTCTCCAGTTCAAAATCTGCAGGGGTGGCACTAACATAGATTACCTGGTTCATCAAGCTGTCAAATTCATTAAAATTTAAAGGCCTGTTGTCAAGGGCTGCAGGCAACCTGAAGCCATAGTTCACCAGATTTTCCTTTCTGGAACGGTCTCCACCGAACATTCCCCTGATTTGTGGTATGGTCGCATGGCTCTCATCTATAAAGGTGATATAATCCTTTGGGAAATAGTCCAATAAGCAAAAGGGACGATCACCGGATTTTCTGCCATCAAAGTATCTTGAATAGTTCTCAATCCCTGAACAATAGCCAAGCTCTTTCATCATTTCAAGATCATAATTTACCCGTTCCCTGATCCTCTCAGCTTCTTCTATACAAGACGATTCTATCAGGTAGTCTACATGTGCATCAAGGTCATATTTGATATGATCGATTGCTGATTTTATCTTCTCTTTAGTGGTTACAAAGAGGTTCG
>DTSC01000395.1 GCA_012965625.1 Flavobacteriales bacterium
ATCTTGAAAACAAAGCTTTAAATTATAAAAAATGAAGGGTTATCAACAACAGTGAATAAAAATTAAATCGTTGAAGAATTAAAGTATTTAACAAGACAAAAAGCCGCTAATTACTAAAAGTTATCGTAATATGTATATCCATGAATCAGTTGCTTCTTTTCTCGCTTTATTGATTAGCTGATCTTTAGCTAAGTCATAAGCTTCATGCCTTTTGATATATACATAGTGAAAACCCCGGACCTTATTGAATACAGATTTGTAATTTTTTTGAGCTTTCATTCTATCAGAATTGTCTTTGTTTTTAAATGAGGCCATAACTACATAAAATCCTTTTTTAGCCTGATTACCATATTCGTCAAGGAAATCTGAACTTTTAGTCATTCTTATATCTCCTCCTGTTATATTGCTTTCAATCATCGAAATCATATCTGCAGGATACTTTGAGTCAGGCTTAAATTTCAATGCTTGACTATATTTTTCTCTTGCTAATTTGTACTTTTTTGCCATGAAAAGGGAATCTGCAGTTGAGATAAGGGAATTATATCTTTTTTCAAATAAGTAAATAATCTTATCAATTTTCGTTATTCTATCTGTAGCATATTCATCATCTGGACGATATTTAAGTGCTTCTTCATATATATTTTTCGCTCCTTTATAATCTCTAGATTTAAAAAGAGCATCCGCCCTTGCAATTAGGTCTTGGTATTTGCTTTCCATCATCCTATCAATCTCTGCGATTTTATCAGATGGATATTGTTCGTCAGGTTTTAGGGCAAGGCCTTTTTCATATTCTATTTTAGCACCTAAATAATCACCAGCTTCAAACAAGCTATCAGCATTTGCTATAATCTCATTGTATCGTTCATCTAATTCTGCATCTGTTTTACTTAGCTCATTATTTAGGCTGTCAATTCTATCTTGAAGTTCTGATTCATCTACAGCTCCACCAGAAAAACTGTAGCCAATCAAAACTTCATGGCTAATACCACTATGCTTTTTAATGGAGCTGGTAATGATGTCATATGTATAGCCGACACTAATACGTTTGTTAATTTTAACTCGGGCATTTACTCCAATAGCATAATCACTTCTATATGAGGCAGCTAAAAATGCGATATTTCGCCAATTAAAGATCAGGTTTGCATCAAATTGCATGGGCGCTTCAGGCAAATATCTAACTAGAAATAGTGGCGTTAAGGAGATTGTTCTTTCACTATTGACGAAAACGTCATACTCTAATGAGACCATATAATGTCTAGAAAGTTGATAATATGTTCTGGCATTATTTCCAGAGTATTCAAATGAAGAAGCAAAAATTTGTGGAACAGCTACCCCAAATTTCAAATCTTTCCAAGTATAGGCTAATCCAAATGTGCCGTCAAGTGCTTTTTTCTTTTGATAGCTTGTGAAAAGAGCTGGGTCATTTACATCTTTCACAATGATTTTTGAGAAATCAATTCTGTTTTCAAGAAATCCGGCAGATAAACCAAAAAGGAGGTTTTGGTTATCATTTATTTTTACATTATAAGCAAAAGCACCATACGCACCTATTCGGTCATTAAAATCTGTTTGGTCATTGTAAAGGCTTAACCCTAGCCCTATCTTTTTTGGTTTAATTGGTGCGTCAAATGTAACTGCAGTTGTTACAGGTTTTCCGGGAATATCTAGCCATTGTGCCCGATGCAGCAAATAAACATTTGCGTCTGTTCCAAAACCGGTGAAAGCAGGATTATACACGAAAGGGGTATAAAAATATTGCTGGTATAAAGGTATTTGTTGACCAAACAGATCAATATTCACCCCTATAACAAGGATTGTCATTATAAAATAGTTCAATATTTTTATTCTGTTTTCCAAAACACGGTTATAATTAGTTTTTTCTAAGAATTGTAATTCCTCCCTTAAAGACCTCATTAGTTCCCGGACATGTTATTACGTAATAATAAGTGCCATCAGGTAGTTTTTGCCCTTCGTT
>DTSC01000396.1 GCA_012965625.1 Flavobacteriales bacterium
TTGCACCGCGAAGAATCCCGAAACGGACGCTCCGTTAGAGGTGAGGACAATCGTCATCAGGAATGATTGTTGAGAAATCGCTTCAGTTGCTAATTCGCTCACCTTCAACTGAATGTTTTGCAAGTTGATCTAATCCCAAATGTCAACTCCCCTGGCCCGCCAAAGTTGGAGATGTGTGGGCCGGGCCGTTTTTCTTATTTTTCATGAAAGTTCAATGACTGCAAGAGTAAATATTTTTTCAAATTAAGAGTGAGCAAATTTACTTATTCCAAAGAAATTTTTATGATTAATTTCGCGAATACAAAAATTCAATCATCAGAAACGAAATAAACATAACAATATTAATAGATAACCCTTTTGTGTCTGACACAAGAGTTGAAAAAGAAATTGAGGTTTTAATAAAAAACTTCAATGCACATATAAAAGTAATTGCAATATCCAATCCAAATGAACTTAAAAAAGAAAATAAAAATGGTTATACAATTGAAAGGATAATAAATGATATCGTCAAAAGTCCTTTAAAAAAAGGGTATAAGCAATATGTATCAGAGTTTAGCAAAATGCTTGCAAATGAAAAAGTTGAAATCCTTCATTGTCATGACTACCATATGCTATTTATTGGCAGTGAGGTAAAACGGCTAAATCCCAATATCAAATTGATATATGATTCACATGAATACCTGAAAGGCTGGCCCCTGTATTTAACAAATAAAGGCATATTCAATAAAATCAAAGGTTATATTGTTTGGACAAGGGAACTAACTCTTGAAAAGAAAGCAGCTCAAAATGCAGACCTCGTCATAACGGTTACAGATGGTATTGCTGACCGGCTTAAAATGAACCTAAGACTAAATACACAACCCATAGTTCTAAACAATTTCCCCCTATTGATAAATTGTAAAGAGGGAGATCTCCTGAGAAAGAATTTCAATATAGCTAAGGGCAAAACAATACTCATCCACTCCGGGAGCATTTACTATTCCGACAAACAGTTGGCACAATTGCTGGACATAATAAAAAGGTACAACGATACTGTTCTGGTTTTCATCGGAAACCGACCGAGATTTCATGAAATAAGAATTGCCGTGGAAAAAGACATTCAATTTAATAAAAATGTGTTTTTCCTTCCATACCCCTCTGATTACGCAAGCTTATTTCCAATCTTGTGTTCTGGTGATATTGGCCTTCTGCATATCCGCAATAATTGGCAAGCTCACAAATTGGGTTCTGCCAATAAATTAATGGAGTATAGTCATGCTGGTTTAGCCATAATTAGCACCCATCAAACTACGGCAGAAAAAATCAATGAATATTTTCATCATTGCACTTTTTATGACGAATCCAATTTCAAGGAATTTGAAATGGCCCTGATCCATACAATGAATAATTTAGCTTCTTTTAAAAATAAAGCTCTACAGACCAGGGAGAAGCTGAGCTGGGGATCAGAAAGCATAAAATTAGTCCACGCCTATAATAATTTATTGAATGCATAATCCTAAAGAAAGCAGGAACTCAAATTTATTATTTACGGTAATCATTCCTGTTTATAATCGGGAGAAGCTTATCACAAGATCAATAGCTTCGGTAATAAGCCAAACCTATACCAATTTTGAAATTATCTGTATAAATGACGGCAGCACAGATAATTCTGAAGGAATGATTAATGCAATTCAGCAAAAAGACCATAGGGTAAAGCTAATAACATTAAAGAAAAACTCCGGGAGGTGTATTGCAAGAAACAAAGGAATACTCGAAGCAAAAGGAGACTGGTTGTGTTTTTTAGATTCCGATGATTATTACCTGGAAAACCACCTTGAAACATTGTGCAATTTAATTAAGAAAAATCCTGACTATGATGCATATTGCACATCTCAATCCATAAACAAGGCTAATCCCAATAGTCATTTAGAGAAAGTAACTGAGCTTAAGCTGATCCATTTTCTTCGGACCAATCCCATCCAG
>DTSC01000397.1 GCA_012965625.1 Flavobacteriales bacterium
CATTCTTTTTTATGTTCTTCTTTTAATATCCTTAAATTTTCTTTGTGAGAAGATTCTAAACTTTTCAGGGTTGCAACAATATTGTTTCTTTCCTCAAGGCAGCTGCAAGCTATTGCGTTTGGACTAAATTCAGCAATAGTGCAATGGTCGTTTGCAAAGGTTATAGGAGCAGCAAAACAGTTAAATACCTCATCTACTTTTGGGTTAACGGCTACTACATCGCTATCTAAATAACAGTAGTTGTTTTGTAGGTCCAAGAATTTATGTAGCCCTACCTTTAAATAAATGCTCGCTTGGTGGTTGTTAAAATTGCTGGGTGCTTTTACATCTAGTATGTTGTTATGGTCTATCTTTAAAGTGTTTCTGGCAAGTTCAGTAACAACCAATATTTCATGTTTTGTATAGTGCTTAAGATGACGAAGAGAGTAGTTTAGGGTTTTTATATGAACATCATCACCGCATACTACGAAAACGAAAATGTTATTTTGCATTGTTCAACAAAATTTAAGGGCGATTTATAATTTTTTCAAGGCCCAATTTGAAACCAACATAGGGTATCCATTTTGGCCAAAAAAAAAAACCGGCCAAGTTTGATCCAAGGTAAAACAAATTACATCAGTGACATATTCATCTTAGTGCCATATTTAATTGCTATTTCTAGTAATTCTTCCTTGTTTTCTTTCTCTAGCTCAGATAAAACTCTTTCGATAGGCCTATTTGAAAGAAGTGATTCGAAAAGATCATTTGCGTTTAATCTTTCAGGTAACCTTTCCGAAATCCAGTTTAGCTTTAATTCAATCTTATCAATTTTGGTCTGCAGCTCTGATTCATTTATTGAATTGCTTTTAAAAAGTTGGTTGGCAAGTTCATTTAAAAGAGCCTTGCGTGCTCCAATGTTTTTAATGATAGGCTTATAATGAAGGGTTTTTTCTTGGATATTCATTTGCTCTTGTTCTTGTAACTTTTTTATTCTTTGCTGCTCTCTATTTTCTTTTTCTAATTTCTTTGCTTTTTGTCTCCATTTTTCAATCAGTTGCAAGTAATCTGAATACCGCCTTTGGTTTTTACGCTCCAAAGAAGTAGTTAATGAGAGCTTCTTTTCAGAAAGAAAAGCCAAGATATTACCGAGGCTATTATAATCAAGATTCCATAATGCCATATTCTTGGGTTCCCATACCATGTGGAAGAATATGTTTGTGTTGTTTGCATTGCAATAGTCAATAAAGTCCGGCAATTCATTCCAGTTTGTTCTCATAGGACAAACGGAGAGGGTAATTCTTGTTCCTCGCTTTATCCTATATGCCATAAATGCCTCAATATTTTTCATAACATTTTCAAAATTGGCATTTACTCTAATGGATTCATAGACATCTTTTTGTAGTGAATCAACAGAAATGTTAATGTTACATTTTAATTGGTCTAAGACCCGATTCACTCTATTGTTCATGATAGTGGCATTGGTTTGGATTTCAACTATAATATTGGGATTGAGTTCGGCAATTAAATCCCAGATTTTATAATACTCATCAACAAGGAATGGTTCTCCACCATAAAATTTTGCATAGGATAGATGTGGTATAAATTCACGTAATTGTTCAATAAACGCATTATTGTAAATACTGGGTTTTGGAGGCAGTTTTTCTCTGTTTTTTCTGATTGATGAAGAAAACTCGCCAGTACACATGGTGCATTCAAGGTTGCAAATGTTAGAAAGTTCAAATTGCATTACTGATGGGTAGTTATTTCGATTTACAGGGTAGTGATCAAAATACATTGCCTGTATTCCCGTAAAATTTTTTGCTTCCAAAAGATATTTGCATCCATCACAGCCTGATGACAAGTCGTTACATTTAATATAATCCCCCAGCTTTTTGGCTTCTTCACCAAACCACATTTCATGGATGCTCTTATCAGGATATTTGCCGAAAGGGTGCGTTCGGTTATAACAACAAGCACCAGCAG
>DTSC01000398.1 GCA_012965625.1 Flavobacteriales bacterium
AACAATGATTTTAAAGGTGGGTGTGCCTTTAGTACAGACATCTACATTAACAGCCTAAACATTCCAGAAGCGCTTAGGAATAAAATTGGTGTAATGGTTAATGGCTCAGACATTCTATCTCAGGGGAATTCTAAGAGCGATATACATAAAGTGTTAGAAGAGTTATTCGTACCAAGACAACAATCTCCGGTTAGTCTAGTTCGTGTTGCTTGCCATGTAAATGAATTTGAAGATTGCTTGCCAGCCGCAATTTGGTTAAAAGAGCAAGGCTACAAGGTTGGATTTAACTTGATGCAAATCAATAATGCAAATGAAGAAAAAATAGCTAAATTATTAAAGCTAGCCAATGCATACCCTATTGATGTTCTATATTTTGCTGATAGCATGGGTAGTCTTAACACTAATCAAATTACTACTATTGCCAATATATTTAAAAATAACTGGAATGGTGCAATAGGAATACACGCACATGACAGCATGGGAAATGCTATCAATAATAGTATGCAAGCTGTGAACGATGGAGTAAGTTGGGTTGATTGCACTGTGACCGGAATGGGTAGAGGTCCTGGCAATACACAAACTGAATATCTTAGTATTGAATTAGATGACCATCGAGACCTCAACACCGGCAAAACAAAATTACTCAAGTTAATTCGAAATCACTTTAAATCACTGAAAGAACAATATGGATGGGGAATTAATCCATATTATTACCTGGCAGGGAAGTATGGCGTCCATCCAACCTACATACAAAAGATGATTACTGATACTCGCTATAATGAGGAAGATATTATTGCAGTCATTGAATATCTTAAAGAACAGGGTGGTGGGAAATTCAACCCTGATGTACTGGAGACGGCCCGCCATTTTTATTCAGGAGAGACAAAAGGCACGTGGAAACCGGAAAAATCCATTAAAAATAACAACGTTCTGATTATTGGTACAGGGCCTAGTACTATTAGACATTGTAATGCAATTGAATCGTATATAAAAAAACACCATCCATTTGTTATTGCGTTAAATACCCAAAAAAGCATTAGTGAGGATCTTATCAATGCTAGAGCAGCGTGTCATCCTGTTAGGATACTTGCCGACTGTCATGAATACCTAAATCTACCGCAACCATTAATTGCACCTACCTCTATGCTGCCAAATAATGTAAAACAAAAACTTATACAAAAAGAACTTTTTGACTTTGACATTGCCGTTGATACAAAAGGTTTTTCATTTAACGCTAACAACTGCATTCTACCAAACCTACTCGTATTAAGTTATGCACTAGCCATTGCCACAAGTGGAAAGGCAAAACAAATTATTCTAGCGGGGTTTGATGGCTACGGCGCAGATGATCCAAGGCGCAAGGAGATTGATAATATTTTTAATCTTTATCAAAAAGCAGAAGGGAGTGTTGATTTTTTCTCAATTACTGAGACGCGTTATGAGATTCCGATTAAATCAGTTTATGGGTTAAATTAATGAAAAGTGTTGTTGTTATCCCTGCAAGATATAAATCTAACCGCTTCCCAGGAAAACCATTAGTTCACTTACTCAATAAGCCAATGATACTTTGGGTGGCAGAGCTAAGTGCACAAGCAGTAGGAAAAGAAAATGTTTACATAGCCACGGATGATAACAGAATCTCTAAGGTGGTTATTGCTGCTGGCTTTAATGCCATTATGACTAGCGATCAGTGCCTTACAGGAACAGATCGGCTGGCTGAAGCTGCTAACAAAATACCAGCAGATGTTTATATTAATGTTCAAGGTGACGAACCCCTGGTCAATCCAAAAGATATTGTTAATATCATTAAAGCAAAAGAAACGCATTACGATGAAATTATTAATGGCTATTGCCCTATTTCGGACGACGAAGACCCTAATAATGTTAACATCCCTAAGGTCATATTTACTGAAGACAATAGCTTAGTGTACATGTCCAGACAAGCTATTCCAGGCTT
>DTSC01000399.1:0-5219 GCA_012965625.1 Flavobacteriales bacterium
GGTTCCTCCATTACCCATAATGGCTAATGGTGTTGCCGGCGAAGAGACTCCAATACCCACTTTTGAATCAGTGCCTCTTACAAAAAATGCATGAGAATAGATATCGCTTTCAATTCTAAAATCCATATCTATGGAATTTTCATTTATGGTTACTTCAGCTTGATCAGCTATGCCTCCTCCATCATTTGCTCTTAATCCTAAAAAGGATCTGTTCGTTCCATTAACCATACCTTGAAAAAACATATTAAAACCTTCATCTGTACTAGTGACGTCTCCAATTTGGGCTTTGATCTGGCCATATTCTATAATGTCACCAATAGAATTTTCTCCTTTATAAACAAATCTTCCTAAAAAATCATCATCTGCCGGACTGCTTGAATTTCTATACAAATTAACATCGGGACCACTTTGAGTGCCAGATTCTGTGCTTTCAAGTTTAAAAATTTCACCTGCACTTGAAGATTTTACATGTAGATTAGCTGAAGGAGTAAGTGCGCCTATACCTACTTTTCCAGATGAATTAATGGTCATGCGTTCTGTGCCATTTGTCTCGATGGCAAGGCCGTAGCCATCATTTGTTCCTAAGGTAGCTATTGCACCAAAGCTATTTCCTCCGTCAATAAATTCATTGCTGGAACTATTATTTAATTGTGTGCCATTCCAAAACAGGTTTCCTGATGTATTGTAGAGTTTGTTGGTTGTGGAATTAGGTGCTGTGGTTGTTAATAACTCTACAGCACCTGCTACTGCCAGTTTCTCAGTTGAAGATTTCGTGCCAACTCCTACCCCTACATTGCCTTGAAAATAATTAGTGGCATTGCCATAAGCATAAAAATTGTAATTATTTCCAGTACCCAAAGATACGTTACTAGAGTAAATTCCGTAAGTATCTCCTGATCCACGACTATTTGTTGTATTGTAAATGCCATATACTACATTGCTGGTAGTTGCTTTTCCATAGGCATAATTTAGAAGTCCAATGCGAGAACCCGTTGATGTACTATCAGCTTTGTTATAGATGCCTACAGCAATGTTGTTACTTGCTATGCTGTTTTTGTTATAAATTCCATAGGCAAAAAGACTATTTGTAGTATTCGTTGTAGAGGAGAGCTCATTGTGGATACCTACATCAACAGTGGTATTTGAGGAGGGAATAACGATGTTTAGCTTTGTTATGGCAGATTGGTCTGCCCAAAGGTCTCCAGTTAAGGTTTGGCTGTTGGTACTTGTGCCAATGGCAACACCCCCTGTATTTGCGTTATAAATGTCTGGTGAATTGCTTGTCCAATCGCCATCATTCAGGCTGCTAGCATCCAGCCAGTCCAATCCGGTCCCTGTAGCAGTCAGCACCTGTCCATTCGTTCCACCTTCGTTATTTACATCTTTAATGGTGCCGGTTAAACGCATATTCCCAGCTACGTGCAGTAATTCTGTAGGGTCAATGGTGCCAATGCCTACCTGGTAATCGTCTTCCAGTGTCATTACCGTAGTAGACGAGGATTCATTTCCAATCCTGAATCGTATGTCTAGGGTGCCGGCCCCTGTTCCATTTGTGTTGTATACGTTTTCAATATACAGGGGTTTTTGATTGGTTTCACGCGAATGGCCCCTCAGATAAGAGCCAGAAGCAGTATTGCTTACCATTTCAACATATTGGTCGTTGTCACGTCTGGCCCGAATGGCTTTTTGGAATACGTCTAATCCTGCAGTTGGTGAAGTGGTTCCAATACCTACTGTCGTATCTGCTCGTATCACCATTAAATCAGAGTTTGTACCATATGAGCCAATGTTTCGAAAGTGAAATTTATCAGATGCTCCACTTCCATCCAAATCAAAACGAAGGTCACGGTTGGAAGGGCCTTGAACAGAGGCAAAAGTGTTGGATCCGCCATAATTCAATATGATGCCAGGGTTGGTGCCGTCTTCGGTAATCTCTAATCGTGCCGTTGGATTCGTATTTCCAATACCTACGTTCCCATCATTTGAAACGAAGAAACTTTCCGTATTATTACCTACTGCAAATTGAGCCTCTAATGAATGCTCTGTTGCTGTATACCCAGTAGGGATGCTGCCCGCTGACCAGTCAACTGAATTCCAACCGTCCGTATTGTGGTTGTGGTAAATTGCAGAATATACATTTCCAGTTCTGTTGGCGTATACTTCAAGATACATTTCATCGTAGGTTGTGTTTGTTAGCAGCCGTATTTTGGTGAATGTTTTGGTTGAATAATAGCTATGGCTAAGCAGAACAAAATGAGAGTTGGCAATTTGGTTATAGGATACACCCATTTTGAAGGTAACAGTAGAGTGACCACCACCGCTAATTTTATCTGTTAAAACAAAGGTAGCATTGGCCCTTTTTCCACCCCCTGTACATTCAGCTATCCGATACCATCCGGCAATGCTTATATTGGAGTCTTGCCTGTCTTCTGCTCCTGGAACTGCCTCCCATGTAGCCAAGCCATCTGCGTCAGACGTAAGGACTTTATTGGCACCGGGAGATCCTCCGGTTATTTTTATTTGGCCATTAACTTCAAGTTTTGCAGATGGTGATGAGGTTCCAATTCCTACATTACCGTCATTGCCTACTTTAAAAAGGGCAGATGAGCCTGCTGCTATACCCAGGGCATTTCCTGCCGTCCATTTGTTTATTGTAAACTCACTTGATGAATGGTCAGGCATGTAGAATTGAAAGTAGCCATATTCACTACCTGAAGAAGATTGAGAGTGAGTAGTAAAAAATCGCAAGTGACCTGCATTATTCCAGTCAATAAGGGCCCCTACTTTATTATTCAGCCCTCCATTAGCATATCGCTGGAAATACAATCTTGCTGTATCTGTTTCATTTTTTTTGTCAATTGAAACAGCACCAAGTATTGAAAATTTAGTACCGGGAGTTGAAGTGCCTAGTCCTACATTACCATCATTTGTAATTCGGATTCTTTCGGTCCCTTTGGTATATAGAGCAGTAATACCATGCGTGAAATCAGTACCGTTTTTTGATATTTGTCCAATTCTTAATATTCCAGCTCCTGCTCCAGTTGTTCCAGCATCATAATCAATTTCTACAGAACGGTCCCATTGGTGGGCATCTGCCAAGACCAATTTGGGTGTTTTTGCAGCATTCGCTGGCATGAACCAAAGGCTACTGGAGTTGGAGTAAGAGCGGATAATGTACGGATCTTCTGTAGCGATTTGTGCAATTTTAATATCCCCTCCATCAATATAAAGTTTTGAACTTGGAGTAGCTGTTCCAATACCTATACTATCGGAAGAATTGTATACAAAGTTTCCGCTTTTAGTCCAGGTGGCTTCTGAGCTGCTGGTGAGCTTAATCCAAGCACTACTGTCGTAGAAATAATAGCCCATGGGAGCATCAGTTTGAAAAATGAGCAGGCCAGTAGCTGGTGAGGAGATGGCATTTTTTTGGTTTTGTGTCATTCTGGGCACCAATAGGCCCCTGTCTGTTGCAGCAAGGTCCAGAATGGCAGAAGCATCTGGTGTAGTATTGTTGATGCCGATTCCTTGGGATATGGCTAGCCGGGGCAGGGCTAGAGATAAAAACACAATAAGAGAAATGACCTTACATAGGGTTGTAAACAGGTTCTTTTTTGGGAAGGCCATAGGTGTATGGTATTAAATGAATCTATACGCAATGATTGATTAAAAGGTTCACCTTTTCGACCAATAAAAAGCACTTTAAATGCAAGGGCTTTTTTATAGTTAAAAAAACTGATATTAAATCATGGCCGGAATTCTGCTTCCACCAATCTTTCGCATGCCAAGAGCAACGTCTTCTTTATCGTCTGCCCATACAATATCTTATTTGCATAAAACAGGGATCTAATTCCTGACCACTGCTAGGATATTTTATTGAACTACAATCGAATCGATCCTGGTGCTATAACCTGCAAAAACGCCCAGGCCATTCTCAATATTGGTGTAAACCTGAACTGGTTGAGAGAAAAGCCCACCTTGAGAGTTTAAGTAGTTCTGATAGGACGTTTGATACCAGTAATATTCTTGAGAAATGGAGCTTGTGGAAATGTAAATGGTTTCAATGCTCTCTTTTTCTCCGGAAAAAAAATATTCACCAAGCAATAGATCAATGGTATACTGGCTGCCGTTAAAAAGGTTGTCGGTAAACGTTATGAAAGGAGTTTCCTCCTTTAAGCTTACATTTTCTGCAGCTGTACTTTGTGTCATGAAGCTTAATGGAAATTGCACTAAAACTGAATCCCACTGTCCAGTAATTGTATCCCATTGTTCTTCCCAAAAAGTAGCCGCAATACGAACCATGTAATAATCATCCTGTGGGCTGTCTTGAAGGGTAATATTAATTTTTCTGTACAATTCCCCATTTACAATCGTTTGTTGCTGCCAGTCAATTTGCTGTATAGAAACTAGATTAGGCAATTCATTGCTAGCAGAAATGTTTACATAATTGTTATGGCTTACCTCAAGTGTGTAAACTTTTCCTGTTTCTGGCTTTTCTGTAGATGAGGTGTAAATTCCATCTCCTTGGTTTGACAATAGAACACTATTTCCAATTGCATCACGAACTATTACCTGTGCATCGTTTACCAAGGGAGGAAGACCATTGGTGTAAATATATTGGCTGGCACTTATCTCTATTTCCCATAAGCTATCGTTGTTGAATAAACCATTTACCACTAATTTGGGCTCTGTGTATTCAATTGGTATGTTGACTTCCTTCTCACAAGAAAGCACTACACAAATGGACAATACGAAAAACAAGGTTTTTTTCATAGATCAGAATTTGATATTGTATGAAACAGAGGGGATGATTGGAAACAGGCTCAGCTGCTTCAGCACACGCTCACCGTTATCATTATTGTCAAAAAACAGGTAGTACGGATTTTTTCTATTGTACAGATTATAAACGCTTATGTTCCAGGATTTCTCAAATCTTCCTTGTGTCCTCGTAAAAGTGGCTGAAAAATCCATTCTGTGGTATGAGGGTTCTCTAAAATTATTCCGGTCAATGTAATTTTCAATTATAGTATATTCTCCTTTATCATTTTCATTATAAGCCATTGCATCATATGCTCTATAGCTAGAAATAGGGAGGGAAACCGAATTTCCTGTACCATATACCCAGGTAAGCCCAAAATCTATTTTCCATTCTTTCAATCCAATGGTTTTATCTATTTCATGAATTAGTGCAAGGCTTGCATCGTGCCGCCTGTCGTATTTAT
>DTSC01000399.1:5255-22206 GCA_012965625.1 Flavobacteriales bacterium
GCGAGAGGGTATAGCCGATCCAACCGCTGGTTTTGCCTGTCTTTTTTTGGAGGAAGCATTCCACACCATATGAGTATCCTGTGCCTAATTCGATTTTATCATCCCAGTTTTCTAAATTGCCAAAAAAGGTAGCACCGTCCTTATATTCAATTAGGTTATTCATTTTTTTATAATACCCTTCCAGGCTGATCTCGTATTTGTCCTGTAAGGTATAGGCTAAGCCTAGTGCATACTGATCTGCTACCACCGGAGGCACCGAGTCTGTTACTGGTACCCACAAGTCAGTAGGCAAACCGATTGTTCCATTGGCAAGTAAATGAAGATATTGTGCCATCCGTGCATAAGATGCTTTTATAGAAAGGTCTTCTCGAAGTAAATAGTTCATGGAAAAACGAGGCTCAAAATTGAGGTATGACGAGTCCCTCACCAGGAACATTGAGTAGTGTATTCCCGGATTTATTTTTAAGCGGGCACCTAACTTAATGTCGTCTTCAATGTATGCTGAAACTTCGTGGGCAAAGATCTTGTTAGCTCCAAAGGTGGTGTCGATATTTGTTTGGCCTGCTTGATGATTGGATGAGATTACTCCGGGAGTAAAGGTGTGATAAATGTTGCCTGCCCCAAACCTAATGTAATGATTAGGAGCTGGCATAAAATCAAAGTCTACCTTGCCACCCCAGTCATAGATACCTGAAATATAGCTGAGCCCAAAACGTTCGTTATAGGTAGCACTATTTTGTGGAGATACTATATTTGCTACATCGAAACCCAGATTAAATTGGTACCTGCTGTAGGTAGCTGTTAGATTGGCAAACAGTTTTTTATTAATGATTCGGTTGTATCTTAGGGCGGTTGTGATGTTCCCCCATTGCAAACTGCTGCTAGAAGTGGTTTCATTACTTGTTCCACCAAAGCTGTATGAGTCCTCAATTTCTGAATAAGCCCGATCCTTTCCAATATAGGTGCTCAGGAACAATTTGCTTTTGTCGGAGAATTTGTGGTTAATCTTTGCATTTAAGTCGTAGAAGTAATACCCCGCCTTAACCTTGCTCCCTGCCCCTTTAGCAGAAGCACGAATAAAAGGCTGTGCAAGGATGTCTATGTAGGTGCGCCTGCCTGATACAATAAATGATGTTTTGTCTTTAATGATAGGCCCTTCTATAGTCAGCTTTGAAGAAACCAGCCCAATAGATGCTTCACCACTGATTTTTTTGGAGTTCCCCTCTTTCATGCGAATGTCCAAAACGGAAGATACTCTGCCGCCGAAGCGAGCAGGAAAACCACCTTTGATTATTTCAACATGGTTGATGGCGCTAGAGTTGAATACTGAAAAAAAGCCAAAAAGGTGGGAAGCATTATATACGGGAACGCCATCCAGTAAAATTAAGTTCTGGTCTGGTCCGCCACCTCTTACATATAAGCCACTGGTACCCTCGCTACCAGATTGAATTCCAGGCAATAATTGTATGGTTTTCAGAATGTCCCTTTCACCCATGAAGCTGGGCAGCTTTTCAATCTGTTTAATTGGAATTTTTATAGCACTCATCTGGGTCTGCTCGTGGATCTTTTCAGAACTGGAAGCTGATATGACCACCTCTTCCAGCTCCTGGCCAACCTCTAAAGAAACGTTTCGAAATATATCGGCTTTTAGATCAATACTTTCTGTAATGTCTCCGTAGCCGACATAAGAAATAGTCAGGATCACTTCTCCTGTATCCAGGGTAAGGCTGAAAAATCCATACAAATTCGTAGTGGTTCCCACCAGTGTTTTGCCATCGTATACTGAAGCGCCAATTAGCTTTTCCCCAGATGAATTGTCTGCAATATATCCGGAAATGGTGGCTTTTTGCCCAAAAGAAAACAGGCAGCAACATAGAAATAGTATAGAAAAGATACTTTTCATTGTTTGGTCAAATATATATATACCGTTGAAAAATGGGGATACCCTACTTAATTAATAATTTACTATTGATTGAAATTTAATATTCCTGTTGTCCACTAGAGATAACATGTTTTTCAGGCATTCCAAAATACAAAGGATAGGCAATGTTAATCCAATGGTTTGAATTTCCTGTTATATCTAATACAAAAAGGGTGTGAGGTGGATCTGTTATAGGAGTAAAATAGATATAATTTTCTTCTGCCTCCCTTGCATTTTCCATAATCATGTACCGCTCAGCCATCACTTGGTCAAATCGCTCTGCAGTACCTTGAAATATATCCAGTGCGGCTCCATATCCATTATGCGTGAAAGTTAAGGTCAGCCAGATAATACCGAAAAAAATATTTTGAATATTATTTGGGATTGTCAAATTACTTAAGGTGCTTTTGAAATGGTTGCACCAAACGGAAAGGTTTACAAACCACATAATTAAAAAGAAAAACCAGGCGGTGTTCATGATCCGGTAACCAAATGATCCGGTAGACCAATAAAGTGCAAATGCACACAAAAAAACAGTTGAAAACAAGAGCATTAATGAAAAATATGGTTTTAGCCAGAAGGATTTTTGGAATAAGTTTGATGTTTTAGCAAGGTTAAAATGAAATGGGATATATAAAATGCTCAAAAGTAATAATGGCGCATAGGAAATCCACTTTGCAGAGAATCGGATGGTTTGAAGTAATGCATAGGTGATGGATTTTAATAAATCATGGCTATTTTCAAAATGAGCTTCACGGCCAGCGTTTCCTGGAGAAAAAACCATAATAGAGGCAAAAGCGATAGCAGTGATTAACAAGACACCTGCCAACCATTTGTTTTCTGTGTTTTTAGCAATAATGAACATAGTCACATGAAACAAGAGCAGCATTAGCATGTGTACTTCATTGAATCCAATTATAAAAAACAGGAGAATTATCATCCCCAAAAAATGTGCGTGTTTGTTAATAAGCCACTTGCTGTTCATGTATTTGTAGATTAAGCTAAAATACAATAAGGTAAAAGCGATGGGTGGGATATATGTTATTGCACCAGTATACCAATAAATTCCTTCAGCAATTGTTGGTAATTGCCCTAATAGTATTAACGTGAATAGTAAGTTGATGTTTAAAAGAGATGAGGCCTTTAAATTTTGTTCTTTAAAAAAGCATCTAAAGAACACTCCTGCACCAATTATTATAAGAATTATTAAGCCAACAGGTATAAGTTGGTAAAGTATCAAGGAATGGTTTATTGGATTAATAAGGACAAAAAAATTAGAGATATATCTTCCATTCCAAGACATATATTCTGTCATCATTAATTTGAGGATATTCGAAAATTCACCCTTGCTTGCATAGATGAGATCATCTGCTATTGGGTGTGCAAAAAAAGCAAGATAGATATAAGGTAGTAGGGATATTGCTAGTAAAACAAGTAAGAGGTGTGATTTCTTTAGTTTTTTAAATATCATCTTTACAATTTGATTCATGAGCAATGCACTCAGTGGCCATCAGTTTGCGCGAATTGCTTCAACTGGGTCCATTTTGGAGGCCATCAAGGCAGGTGCAAACCCCGATATGACGCCAATGCCTACCGAAACGCATACCCCTAAAAGGATGTTTGAATAAGTGAGTGAAAAAGTCATGTCAATTGTTGAATTTGCAACGGCAGTTAAGATAAATACAAGCAGCAAGCCCACGCTGCCACCTATCAGGCAAAGGATAATAGCTTCAAACAAAAACTGAAATAGGATAAAGAAATTTTTTGCTCCAAGGGATTTTTGTATGCCAATGATACTGGTCCTTTCCTTTACTGAGACAAACATGATATTGGCAATTCCAAACCCCCCTACTAAAATTGAGAATCCCCCTATTAACATGCCTGCTATACCGATAACCTCAAAAATATTATCGAGCCCATTTGATATGATACTGGTTTCATTCAAAGCAAAATTATCCATAGCCTTGGGTTTGAGTTTCCTTATAGATCTCATAATACCACGCAATTCATCTTTAAGCTGTGCATTGGAAATGCCCTTTTTAGCCTTTACCATGATAACTGGATCAAGATCTCGGGCGTGTATGTCCAATAATTTCCTGATGCTGTTCACAGGAATGAGAGCCTGGGTGTCGTGGGAGTCCCCAAAGATGTTTTCTCCTTCTTTTTTTATTACTCCTATCACATTGAAAGAGCGACCAAGCATTTTAACATTCTTGCCTACGGCTTTGGAAGGACCAAAGAGATTATTGGCAATGGCGGCTCCCAATATGACGATGTTTTTTCCACTTGTGGATTCTGTTTCAGTGAAATAACGCCCTTTAATGATCTCAAAAGCGATAATCTTATTATAATCAAGAGAGACAGCATGGATCGTTGCATTGTCTACATTGTTGTTTTTGTACTTGATGGTTTTATTACCGTCTACCGAAAACGCGCAGGCTTCAGCTGATTTTGTCCTTTTTTGGAGAAGGGCCATTTCTTTAATATTTGGCTTAGGTCTTTTGACAAAATCCCACCATTTATATTCGCCTTCACCCGCTCCCCAGGGCCATTTTTCGATGAAGATGACATCATTACCCAAAGTCTCTATACTGTCTCTAACATTCATCTCCAGTGAGTCAACGGCTGTAAAAACTGAAATTATGGCAAAAATTCCGATGGTAATACCAAGAAGTGACAAGGAGGTTCTAAGCTTATTAGCGATTAAAGAACCTAAAGCCATCACCACGCTTTCTTTGAAAAGTCTTAGATATAACATGTAGTAAAATTATCTAATTAATATTACATTACGTTTATTATTTGAAGATACAATTCAAACCTATTATTTCATTGTTTCTTGCAATCAATTTTAATAACTTCGCAATTCTTGTTTTGATTCGCTATGAGCAGTACTAAAAAAATAAAAAATGCCCTAATCTCTGTTTTCAGCAAGGATGATCTTGAACCTATCGTGAAGAGATTAAACGAACTCGATATTTGCATTTATTCTACTGGGGGTACACAAGCATATATAGAATCCCTTGGCGTAAAAGTAAATCCTGTTGAAAACCTAACTTCTTATCCTTCAATTCTTGGTGGAAGGGTCAAGACGCTACATCCAAAGGTTTTTGGAGGAATCTTGGGGCGAAGAGAAACGGAAAGTGATATTGCACAATTGCAGGAATATGGGATCCCGGAAATTGACTTGGTAATTGTTGACCTTTATCCATTTGAAGAAACACTGGCTTCAGGTGCCAGTGAAGATGACATTATTGAGAAAATTGATATTGGCGGCATTTCCTTAATAAGAGCAGCAGCTAAGAATTATAAGGATGTAGTGACGATATCTTCAAAATCAGAATATTCGAAACTTATGGAATTGTTAGAATCTGGAGATGGGGAGTCTTCTGTTCAAGACAGGAAACAATTTGCTCAAAAAGCATTTGCCATATCATCAAATTATGACACAGCAATACTTGGGTTTTTCACTAAAGCTGTTTCAGCAAAACAAGGCGAAGAGGCACTAGGTACTAAAACCAACGGAGTATCTGTTTCAAAGAAGTTGAGATATGGTGAAAACCCACATCAGGACGCCATTTTTGTTGGAAATCTGGATGCGATGTTTGATCAGCTACACGGTAAAGAGCTTTCATACAATAATTTACTGGATATTGATGCTGCTGTTAATCTGATTAGTGATTTTTCAGAACCAACGTTTGCCATTCTTAAGCACAACAATGCTTGTGGAACTGCCTCGCGGAACAATCTGTTAGAAGCTTGGAAGGACGCATTAGCTGGTGATCCTATTTCCGCCTTTGGTGGAATCCTTATTTGTAACAGGGAAGTGCAAAAAGATGTCGCGGAGGAAGTAAATAAGTTGTTTTTTGAAGTGATTATAGCGCCGTCTTATTCTAACGAAGCACTTGATGTTTTAGAACAGAAGAAAAACAGGATTATCCTCATTCAAAAGGAAGTTCCGCTACCCAAAAAATTGACAAGGACTGCCTTGAACGGCATATTGGAGCAGGATAAAGATTTGAAAACGGATAAGATTGAGGATATGCTTGCCGTTACCAACAAAGTTCCTTCCGAAGATGAAAAAACTGATTTGGAGTTTGCCTGCAAACTGGTTAAACATTCTAAATCTAATACCATTGTCCTGGCAAAAGGAACCCAATTGTTGGCAAGTGGGGTAGGCCAAACATCAAGAGTCGATGCATTAGAACAAGCCATTTTAAAAGCGAATAAATTTGGTTTTTCATTAGAAGGGGCAGTAATGGCCTCAGATGCATTTTTCCCTTTTCCAGATTGTGTGGAAATAGCCCATGAAGCGGGAATTACTGCAGTAATTCAACCGGGGGGGTCTATCAGAGACAAAGACTCTATTGAATATTGCAATGCTAATAATGTTGCAATGGTTGTGACTGGAGTTAGGCATTTTAAACATTAATCATAGATGGGATTATTTGATTTTCTTACTCAGGAAATTGCGATTGATCTAGGTACAGCGAATACCATTATCATTCATAATGATAAGGTAGTAGTTGATGAGCCTTCAATTGTTGCTATGGATGTTAGTACAGGAAAGATCAAAGCAACAGGCAAGGAAGCGATGTTGATGCATGGCAAGACTCATGAGAATATAAAGACCATTAGGCCGCTTAAAGACGGCGTAATTGCTGATTTTGATGCTGCGGAGCACATGATTAGGGAGATGATAAAAATGATCAACCCCGGAAGAAGTTTGTTTTCACCTTCGTTAAAAATGGTGATCTGTATCCCTTCTGGTATAACTGAAGTTGAAAAAAGGGCAGTTAGAGATTCAGCTGAACATGCTGGCGGAAAAGAAGTCTACCTGATTTATGAACCAATGGCTGCCGGTATTGGAATTGGCCTTGATGTCGAAGAGCCAAATGGCAATATGGTGGTTGATATTGGAGGTGGTACAAGTGAAATTGCCGTGATTGCCTTAGGTGGTATTGTTTGCAATAGGTCTATTAGAATAGCTGGCGATAACTTTACTGCTGATATTGAAGATTATATGAGGAGACAGCACAATATTTTAGTTGGAGAGCGAACAGCAGAGAGTATTAAAATTGAAGTAGGTGCAGCAATGGAGGAGATCGACAATCCACCTCCTGATTTTGCAATCCATGGTAGGGATCTGATGAGTGGTATTCCTAAAGAGATCATAGTAACATATACGGAGATTGCGCATGCTTTGGATAAAACGGTTGCAAAGATTGAGGAGGCTATCTTAGCTACTTTGGAGATAACCCCACCAGAATTGTCAGCTGATATTTACAGAACAGGGATCTATCTGGCTGGAGGGGGGGCTTTATTGAGAGGGCTTGATAAAAGGATTTCTTTAAAAACTAAGCTCCAGGTACAATTGGCTGAGGATCCGTTGCGAGCAGTAGCAAGGGGGACTGGTATCGCCTTGAAAAATGTGGACAACTTCTCTTTCCTTTTGCGTTAAAAGACCATAACAATTGTATTGATTTGGATATATTTATAATGTCCAATTTTTGATCTTTTCATTTTCGATGCGCAGCATTTTATCTTTTATTTGGAAGTACAATTTTGTTTTTCTCTTTGTTTTTCTAGAGTTTAGCTCTGGAGTTTTGATGGTGCAAAATAATAGTTTCCATCGTGCAAGCTTTATTAATTCTTCAAATTTTATTTCTGCCTATATATTCGATACTTATGATGGTGTTCTCGGATACTTTGGTTTAAGACGAGAAAATGAAATATTAAGTAAAGAAAATAAAAAGCTTTTATCTCAATCAGTCTTGTCCTTTGCAAAATATGTTAATTATGACTTTACCTATAAGGACACGGTATATAAACAGCAATTCACCTTCCAAAATGCAAGGGTTATTAATAATTCTATTTCTAGGAGGAATAATTACCTGACTTTGAATAAAGGTTATGTTCAAGGAATAGATAGTGAAATGGGAGTTATCTCAAGTTATGGAGTCGTTGGAATCGTTAAGGACGTTTCTGACAATTTCTGCACAGTATTATCAGTATTGCATAAGAGCTCAAGTATAAGTGCAATAATTGAGGATCGGAATTACTTCGGTTCATTGGTTTGGGATGGAGAAGACTATCAATATGGAACATTAAAAGAGATACCAACCCATGTCAACATTAAGAGAGGGGCAAGGGTTTTGACCAGTGGTTATTCAACAATTTTCCCTAAAGGCATTCCTGTTGGAAAGATAGTCAGATATGAGGTTCTTCCTGGAGATGACACCTATACTATTAAGGTTAAGTTTTCTGAGGATTATGGCAGGTTGGTACATGTCTATGTTGTTAAGAACTTATTAAAAGAAGAACAAACAGCTCTGGAAAGTAAAACTTTGCCTGAAAAATGAGATAAAGAAGATCAATGATAAATATCCTTTTTTCTAATTTATTGCGATTTGTCCTATTGGTCCTGTTTCAGGTCTTAATATTGAACAATATACAGTTTGCCGGATATCTTAATCCATTTCTTTATGTGCTGTTTATCCTTATGTTTCCATTTGATATTCCAAAACCACTTTTATTGATCGTTGCGTTTATTACTGGACTTTTTATAGATATGTTCTCTAATACTATGGGAATGCATGCTTCAGCATGTGTATTTCTTGGTTTTATCCGTCCTTATATTTTGCGGTATATAGAGCCTAGAGGCGGATACGAACATGATGCTACCCCTTCTATAAAAGATATGGGATTGACTTGGTATCTATCATATGCAGGAGTCTTGGTTTTTCTACATCATCTATTATTGTTTTATTTAGAGATATTCAGGTTATCTGAGTTCTTTTCTACACTTTATAGGGTCGTGCTAAGTTCTTGTTTTAGCATGTTGCTCATTTTACTTAGTCAGTATTTGATTTTCGGAAAAAGGAAATAAACCCATAATGAAAGATCTTTCTGGACGTCGCCGAGTTATCATACTAATATTTTTAACTACGGGAATCATATTCCTTTTCAGGTTGTTTTACATCCAAATAATTGATGATTCCTATAAGTTGTCAGCCGACAATAATGTAATAAGATACGTTACTCAGCATCCATCACGTGGTTTGATTTATGACCGAAATGATAAAATCCTGGTTTATAATCAACCAGCCTATGACCTTATGGTTATTCCCAGGCAGGTTAAGGAAATTGACACCATGGATTTTTGCAATCTTATTGATATTACGATAGATGAATTCAAAGAGAAAATAGTGAAAGCAAAACGATATTCTTATTATAAGCCATCAATATTTCAGGAGCAACTTTCTGTAATTACTTATGCAGCCCTTCAAGAGAAGATGTACAAATTTCATGGCTTTTCAGTTTATAATAGGACCCTAAGAAGCTATCCGAATAAAATTGCAGCAAATATCTTGGGATTTGTTGGTGAGGTAAATAAAAGCACTATTGAAAAGGACTCATATTACGTAATTGGGGATTATGTTGGAGCTAGTGGTATTGAACAAGCTTATGAAAAAGAGCTTAGGGGTACAAAAGGAATTAATGTATATATGGTAGATGTGTTCAATAGGATAAAGGGGAGCTTTAGTAACGGAGAGTATGATACCTTGGCCGTGCCTGGCAAGACCCTTAATGTTACCATAAAATCAGACTTGCAGCTACTAGGCGAATCTCTGATGAAAAACAAAATTGGCAGTATAGTTGCCATAGAACCATCAAGTGGAGAGATCTTGGCCATGATATCAAGTCCGGTTTACGATCCCAATCTCTTGGTTGGCAGAGTCCGATCTAAAAATTATACAATCATGCAAAATGATACTACATTGCCCATGTTTAATAGGGCCCTGATGGCACAATACCCTCCGGGATCAATCTTTAAATTAATACAAGCTCTTATTGCTATGCAAGAGAAAGTTGCTGTTCCGGGGACTATGTTTTCTTGTAATAAGAATTTGGTGAATTGTCATAATCATCCATATCCTCTGGATCTTCCCAGCTCTATTCAGCATTCTTGCAACCCATACTATTATATGCTGTATAAAAGAATTTTGAATCAGGGGAAATCTTCAAATATATTTAAGGATGCTGCAATTGGTTTTGATAATTGGAGAAAGCATATCATAAGTTTTGGCTTGGGTCAGAAATTGGGGATTGATATTGCAAATGAGAAGATGGGCTATATACCAACTGCTGAGAGTTATGATAAAATCTACGGTAAATATCATTGGAGATTTGAAACAATCTATTCCCTTGGCATTGGCCAAGGAGAAATTTTAGTGGTACCATTACAAATGGCAAATATTGCAAGTATCTTGGCAAACAGGGGTTATTATTATCAGCCTCATTTAATTAGAAACCTAGAAGATGAGCGCCCTTTTAAAAGGAGATACACTACAATTGAGCCTCAATATTTTGAAATTGTGGCAGATGCTATGAAAAAAGCGGTTGAAAGCGGAACTGCTACAAGAGCAAAAATTGATGATATTGCAGTTTGTGGTAAAACCGGAACTGCAGAAAATCCTCATGGCGAGGACCATTCAATTTTTATCGCCTTTGCCCCTAAAGAAAATCCCAAAATAGCAATATCAGTGATCGTTGAAAATTCTGGATTTGGAGGAACCTGGGCAGCACCAATAGCAAGTTTAATGATAGAAAAATATCTTAAAGGCAAGATAGCAGATAAATCCAAAGAAGACAGGATATTAGTCACAGACTTTATTAATAAATCACCGGAAAGAAATCAATAAGTGAAAGCCAGGCATAAGCATACGACATTACAATCAATTGACTGGATCATTGTAGGGCTGTATGCAATTTTAGTAATAATGGGTTGGGCCAATATTTATGCTACTGTATATAATGAAGGACATAAAAGCATTTTTGATATAAGCCAAAATTATGGAAAACAGATGATTTGGATCATAACTTCTGTAATCATTGTAATTGTAGTAATGATGACTGACCGGGAATTTTTTTCTGCCTTTTCAATTGGAATGTACATTCTTATGGTTCTTCTTTTAATTGCAGTTCTAATCTTTGGCAAAGAAATAGGTGGGTCAAAATCATGGTTTGTTATTGGTTCTTTCAGGATGCAGCCAGCAGAGTTTGCAAAATTTGCTACCTGTATGGCTATTGCCAAATATCTGGGAAGTTTCAATATTAAGATTGTAAATGTAAAGACCATTTTAATACTACTAAGTATTATTGGATTGCCTTTTGGCCTTATTCTATTGCAAGGTGATGCAGGTTCTGCCCTTGTATATACCTCATTTGTCTTTCTGATGTATAGAGAAGGTTTATCAGGCAATTTCCTGTTGGTTGGCCTATATGCGGTCATATTGTTTATTGTTACCTTGCTTTTGCAAACAACCTTTATCGACTTTCCATTTGACATTATAATTCCTGGTAAGGTTATGTTGATTTTTGTCTTAGGAATTATTGGAATATTGGCTTTTATACCATTCTGGAGAAGCCGAAAAAGAAGAGGTGGTATTCAACAACTAAAGATATTGGCTTTGATTATTACAGTTGTCTTGTCCTTGTCAACAGCATATATATTCTCTGTTGATTATGTTTTTAATGACATATTAAGTGATCATCAGCGAAACAGGATTAATGAATTGCTTTCTATTACTTCTGATCCAAAAGGGGCGGGTTATAATGTAAATCAGTCCAAGATTGCAATTGGATCAGGTGGATTAACAGGCAAAGGGTATTTACAGGGTACTCAAACCAAATTTGATTTTGTTCCCGAGCAAAGTACTGATTTTATTTTCTGCACGGTAGGTGAAGAATGGGGGTTTATTGGAAGCTTTGTCATCATTTCTCTGTTTATTATCCTCTTAATAAGGATAGTGGTGGTGGCCGAAAGACAGCGTTCTGATTTTAGTCGGATCTACGGATATGGGGTGGCCTCAATTCTCTTTTTTCATCTGGCAATAAATATTGGAATGACTATCGGGTTAGCCCCGGTAATTGGAATACCTTTGCCGTTCTTTAGTTATGGTGGTTCCTCCCTTTGGGGTTTTACGATATTGCTTTTTGTTTTTGTAAAGCTGGATGCCTACAGGTTAGATTCGTTTCGGTAGGTTCTTGATTATCTTTAATAAAAGATATGCCTGTTGTCAACAACGTCAGCAGCTTTTTCAAGTGCATTGAACACTTCGTAGTCTACCCTTGCTTTTAAGTTATTACCCATACTCCCTTTATTGGCAGAGAAATCTGATGTTTCGGGTGCTGGGATCATTTCCCTTAAAACGAAGACATATACGCCGATATTTCCCTGTAAAGGTTCTGAAAGCACTCCAACTTTTGAACCATATATTTTACCTATTAATTTAGGTTCTCGTCCAATTCCAGGGATATTGAATGATTCAAATGATAGTTTGTCAATTGATTCAATTTTCACTTCAAATCCTTTGTTATTTGCAGAAAAGTTGTGAGCAAGGTCTTCAACATTTTGATCATCATTGGCTTTCAGTTTGGAAATGATTATTTCAGCTTTCTTTTTATTTCTTGCTCCCACTTCCATTTCTGTTCTTATCTCATCTAGAGAGGCATAACCTTCCTCGATAATATTAGTAATGGTGGCGACAACAAACTTGTTTCCCAATTCAAAAGGCCCAGAAACATCACCTTCTTCTGCTTTATAAGTCCACCGGATGATTTCTCTCGGAAATTCTAAGCCTACAATTGTTTTATCACCTTGTTTTAGATTTTCAGCCACCCTTGTGACTAAGCCATTCTCCTCTGCTGCAGATCGAAATGCATCGGATGTCTTATTGCTTCCGGCAAATCTGTTAACTTTAGCATAAACGCCAGCAAATGTTTTTGAGCTGGGCTCAATTTTTCTGTCAACAATGGCCACCTTAATCTTTTTTATAGGCTCAGTCATATCCAATACTTCAATTATATGAGCGCCAAATTGCGTATATACAATCATTAAATCACCTGTTTTGCTTGAGAAACAAGAGTCGTTAAAAGGTTTAACCATTGTTCCTTCTTGAAACCAACCAAGATCACCTCCATTTGCAGCAGATCCAGGATCTGCTGATGTAGTTTGGGCTATAAGGGCGAAATCTGCACCATTATTTATTAGATTAAGGATGCTATCAGCTTTTATGATATGTGAGGAATCTCCATTTTCTGATAAGGAGATAAGAATATGCCGTGCTTTTATAGAATCAGGCCTGTTAGCGATTTCTAGCAGTTTAACTACTTTGTAAGCGGCATCTTCAAGAAAAGGTCCTTCAATATAGTTTGTATCTGATGAAAAAAGGGAAGAATCAATATTCAAGGAGAAATCTCCCCTTTTATAAAATCGATCCACATATCTGTTATCAGCATTCATGTTGACAAAGGATTCTACTTCTTCAAGATCAGAAATTTCAGAAATTTCTTTTTTGATTCGATTAATCCAGTCTTGGGCAATAATTGTATCATTTTGAGAAGGAATTACATCATAGGCAACATATTCGATGGTCCTAGATGTTTCTTGTTCATGCTCCTTTTTATTGGCATTGTAATATGCTTTTAGTTCTTTGTCAGAAATAGTGACAATGCTATCAGCCAAGGATGCATATCTAAATAACACATAATCAAATTTGGCGAAGCCATTTTGAAATTCATAATTCAGACGTGCTTCTTTACTTGTGATATACAATCCGTTTTTAATTAAGTTGTAATACTTTTCAGTTAGGCGATCCTTCTTTATAGCCTTTTCAAAGGGAAGCCATTGTGCTCTGGTTGCACCTGTAGCATCATTATCCATTGTTTTTAAAAAATTTACAACATCATTGGTATTGAACTGTCCTGTTTTTGGATTAGAAAAAGCTTGAATAACACTCTGGTGCGGATTGCTTCCAGTAACTAGATCGAAAATTTCGTCAGGATGTACAGCAAGCCCAAGTTTATTGTATTGGCCTCCTAAAATTATTTCATTTAATAGCTGAGCCCAGGTTTGTTCTCTTAATTGATCAATAGTTTGTTGAGGAATTGAAGTCTGGTTGCTTTGTTTCTTGTAATTTTCTATAGTCTCTTGAACTTTTATTTCAAAACTCTGAGCTGGTATTACCTCACCTGAAATTTCTCCAATTTCATATTGGCCTGTATTTGAGAGGGTGCCACCAGGGCCAAGTAAATCACCGAGAATAAATGCAGCTAATGCAACCCCAATAACAATTGCAATTAGGAATCCTCCCTTTCTTCTTATTTGTCCTATGATTGCCATAATGCGATCTTTGAATATTTATGTGAATGGAGCGCGAAGATACAAATACTAAGGAAATTTTTTAATTACTCGACAGATTGGTTAATATTTTAAGAGATATGTTCTCGATTCGCGTTTCATTAACCTTGGTTACGGTAAACTGGAAACCGCCAATTTTGATCACGTCATTCAATCTTGGAATGCTCTCACGGTGATGTGTTATTAATCCTGATAATGTTTCATAATCATCAGATTCAGGAAGTTCTAAATCGTATTTTTCATTAAGGTAACCAATTTCCAATCTGCCAGCCAATAGATATTCTTGTTCATTAATCTTTTGTTCTAAGAATTCTTGTTTGTCATGCTCGTCATCTATTTCTCCAACAATTTCCTCAATTACATCTTCAATGGTTACAATGCCTGCGACCCCTCCAAATTCGTCTACAACAACAGCGATACTTCTTTGTTGTTTGAGGAAAGCACTTAACATTTTATTGGCCGTCATTGATTCAGGAACTATGGATATTGGCAAGAGGATTGATGTTATGCTATCCGGATTGTTAAAAATTTCAAAAGAATGTGTATAGCCTATAATATTTTCTATGTTGTTTCTATAGATTAGTATTTTAGATAGGCCAGTTTCTACAAATTTCTCTTTTAAATTATTAATAGTATCACCAATATTTAGCGCTGCAATTTCTGTTCTGGGCACCATACAATCTCTTAATTTTACTTTGGAAAAGTCCAGGGCATTTTTAAAGATTTGTATTTCTGGCTCTTCATTTCCTTTTTCGTCTTTTGCGTGGCTTTCACTTAAATACTGATCCAAGTCAATTTTTCCAAATTCTAAGTTCTCTTCAAATAAGGTTACATGAAATACTTTGATCAAAATAAATTCTGAAAGACCTATTATGATCATTACGAAAGGATAAAGCAGATAGTAAATCAAGAAGGCAGGAATTGAGAAAACAGCAAGTGCTTGATTCGGATTTATTCTAAAGAGAACTTTGGGGATAAATTCAGCAGTTACCAATACAAGTGTAGTTGCAATGATTGTTTGGACAAGTACGATCCAGAAATCATTTTCCATCCATCCAGACAATAAAGGTTCTATAATTCCGGCCATTGTAATACCATAAATGACCAATGAAATATTATTACCAATAAGCATGCTGCCAATGAATCTTGAAGGGTATTTTAGAAATCTGGAATATACCCTTCCGGAAAAGCTGCCTTTTTTAACTTGGAGCTCAATTCTAAGCCTGTTTGCAGAGATAAATGCAATTTCCATCCCTGAGAAAAAGGCAGAAGCAAGTAAAGTGATAAAAATTATTAGGTAACTATTCATTCTTGGATTTCTCTTCCATGCGAATCCGTTGTTTTTTTCTTAACATAAATAGGATACCTGCGATAAATGTAAAAACAAAGAATATATAGGCATGGTTAATTCCAACGTTTATTGTTTCATATGCCCCAAAACCCAGAGAAAATAATGCAATAACAAGCCAGAAAATTTCTAAAATTTTGATTAGCCTTAATTGTTTATTAAAATTCATTTTTCATCCTAATTTTCTACAAGAATAGTTCCTTTAATATGATGAATCTTGAAATTTGTAAAGGATTCGTTTGATTCAAAGCCTTCTCCCATGATTATTTCATCTTTTGTTGTGATTTTTACAAATTTGTCAGAAAATATTTTTGCTTCTTTTTGGTTCCAAATCAGGTATTCAGTATTTAGCTTTTCTCCAATTTCATTTATTAGAACAACATTTCCTTTAGCTTCCATGGTACCCTTTTTTTCATAGCTAATTGCATAATTTGCAGTCAGATGAGAAATTGTTTCATTATTAGTATCAAAAAAAATCAGGTCGATGCCTTCTGGGAGCTCAATGTATGGATTTTCTCCAGCAAAATGATCCATCTTTGGGGCTTTCAGCTTTACCTTGACGATAGCTGAATCACTATAATAAACCACCGCATCCTTTAACGATTCTGTAGGAAAGTGGCCCTTTGAGGAGATGATTTTTACCTTTTCCAGATCATTTACGCATGATGTGCCTAGAAGAAGTAAAATGACGAATAGGCGAAAATGTTTCAATATTAAATCTGAGTTATTGAACTCTTACTGTTGTAGTTTCATTAATCCAACACCCAACGCTATAGGGCTTTCCATCATTAAAACCGTAGAAAAAAGCATCCTTTTGATTGGGAAAGTACTTTGACCAAGTTGCGATTTTCTTATTGGCAACGTCAGCACAAGAAGGGTCAATAGCCTTAGCTTTTTTGTATTTATCTACTGAAACCCAATATACAGCAGCTTTTTCAAAATCATTGGTGCCACATTCTTTAGAACTGGCTGCGTAATAGTCTCCTATTGCGAGATAGGGCTCTCCCCAACTCGGTTTGGTATTAATTGCCTTCTGGGCATAGGTGCGGGCTTGAGTTTTTTGGCCTAGGTTTTTGAAAGCATGATTTGCTAAGGTCATATAGTACCCAGCCTTCTTCTCCTCATCTTCTTGCAGATCAATGGCTTCTTTTAAATAGGTAGCAGCTTTGTTGTGCTGGCCTTTGTCAATAAGCATTTTGCTGATGTTGTATGCAGATTCAGCTGACGGTTGCAGTCTGTTCAACGTTTCAGCCAAGGTGACAAACAATGGATCATTTGTGCAGCTTTTTTTTGCCATTAATGCTGTTGATCGCTTTAACCAATCAATATTTTCTTTGTTCTCTTCATACCTTGAAGTATAAAGTTTAATCAGGTCCTCACAACTGGCTATTGGGCCGAACAAAATCTCGATATTCTCTTTTGCAGAGATATAGAATGAACGTTTTTTCTCGTCTTTCAAGATTGAAAGTTGATAGTCGAC
>DTSC01000400.1 GCA_012965625.1 Flavobacteriales bacterium
AGCACCTAATAAATATTTCTTTCTAAAAGTAAGCAATACGCCAGCTATTATAGGTGCCATATATGCTATGGCAGCAGCTTTTGTATTGTGACCTGCACCAATAATAATTACAAAATAGGTAGACAATGCAAAAGAAATAGCCCCAATGGCACTTAAATAAGGGCTCATCCCAAGTACTATCAACAAGATGTAAAACCCGATCATATACATAAAGAAATTATGTACTGGCTTCATTCCCAAGGTAGTGCTGTTATATACATACCGCATCAAATTAGAATAAGAAATAGTAGAAATATGAAAAGCAGGCATACCAGAAAAAAGGCCGTTGGTCCAAAATGGCTGCTCATCATAGATCTTCATATGATCAATGATTTCTTTTGAATTGCCTTTTGAGGTCAGATTGTCGTGTGCATTTAGCACCTTGCCTTGGAAATTAGGATAGAAATATACCAGGGTAATCAGAAAGAATCCTAATATGGCAATACTATGCGGTATGGTTTGTTTTAATATATTATTCATCTTCGTAAGCTTTATAAAAGAAATCTAGTCAAACTCTTCAAAATCTATATATTCACCACTCTTATCAGAGCTGCCTTTTTTTGGATTGTTTTTTTGAGGAGTATTTATAGTTACTTTACCTTCCTGCTTATTCATCTCTTCCCTATGTCCAAACTGTTTATTGAAATTATTCTGTGATTTCTTAAATAGATAATTTACAAGGAGGGGTAAAATAAATCTTACTAATAATTTAAAAATATAGTAGCAAACAATTAGTATTAATAGAAAGCGAAGAAACCCCATTGATTTTATTTACTCAAATATAAATTACGCTCAGAATAGATCTTTCTGAAAAATTCATCTTCCAAATCTTCAATAAAATAGATCGATTCACCTGTTGACTTCATTTCAGGCCCCAATTCTTTATTCACATTAGGAAATTTTTCAAAAGAGAAAACTGGTATTTTTATGGCATATCCCCTTTCCCTCGGTTTAAACTCAAAATCCGACAACTTATTTTTTCCCAACATAATTTTTGTAGCATAATTAACATATGGCTCATCATAAGCTTTGGCAATAAAAGGAACAGTGCGAGAGGCCCTTGGATTTGCTTCTATAACATACACCTCTTCATCCTTGATAGCAAACTGTATATTGATCAATCCAACCGTTTTCAATGCTAACGCAATTTTCTTTGTAATATGCCTGATCTTACTTAATACTTTATCAGAGAGGTCAAAAGGAGGTAATACAGCATAAGAATCACCTGAGTGAATCCCAGCAGGTTCAATATGCTCCATAATTCCAATAATATAAACATCTTTACCATCACAGATAGAATCTGCTTCAGCTTCAATGGCGTTTTCCAGGAAATGATCAAGCAGGATTTTATTATCAGGCATTTTTTTTAGAATATTCACTACATGCCTTTCTAACTCTTCTTTGTTAATTACAATCTTCATGTTTTGCCCACCCAGAACATAAGATGGACGGACTAACAATGGGAAACCCAATTCTGTTGCAAGCTCAAGGGACTGTTCTGCATCCTTCACTACCCCATATTTAGGATAAGGGATTTCCATATCTTTTAACAAATCAGAAAATGTGCCTCTATCTTCAGCAACATCTAATGCTTCATATGAAGTACCAATGATCTTAATACCATATTTAGTTAGTTTCTCTGCAAGCTTAAGAGCAGTTTGGCCTCCTAGCTGAACAATTACTCCTTCAGGCTTTTCATGAACAATAATATCATAAATATGCTCCCAGAATACTGGTTCAAAATATAGCTTATCTGAGATATCAAAGTCTGTAGATACAGTCTCAGGATTACAATTGATCATTATAGCTTCATATCCTGCCTCCTTAGCTGCTAAAACCCCATGAACACAACAATAGTCAAACTCTATTCCCTGTCCAATTCTATTAGGCCCAGAACCCAATACAATGATTTTCTTTTTATCAGAACGAACTGACTCATTTTCACCCTCAAATGTTGAATAATAATATGGCGTCTGCGCTTCAAACTCAGCCGCACAAGTATCCACCAGTTTAAATACCCTATTAATTCCCTTTTCTATCCGTTTATTATAAACTTGACTTTCCAATGATCCAAGAAGATGGGCTAGTTGACGATCAGCATATCCTTTTTGTTTGGCTTCAAAGAGCAATTCATCTGGAATGGAATCAAGATCATATTGTTGGATTTCTCTCTCAAGGATGAGCAGGTCTTCAATCTGAATTAAAAACCATTTATCTATCTTGGTGATTTTATGTACTGTTTGAAGCGGAATACCCATCTTCATTGCATCATATAAATGAAATAATCGATTCCAGCTTGGGTGCTCGAGACTTTGCAATATCTGTTCCTGATTTTTTAACTCTTTTCCATCTGCTCCCAACCCATTTCTATTGATCTCCAAGGATTGACATGCCTTCTGTAAAGCTTCCTGGAATGACCTTCCTATTGCCATAACCTCTCCAACTGACTTCATTTGAAGGCCAAGCTCTTTATTGGATCCTTGAAATTTATCGAAATTCCACCTGGGTATTTTTATAATTACATAATCTAAGGTAGGCTCAAAAAAGGCTGAGGTTGTTTTAGTGATTTGATTTTCCAATTCATCTAATGCATACCCAATGGCAAGCTTAGCTGCAATTTTCGCTATTGGATAACCCGTAGCTTTTGATGCTAAAGCAGATGACCTAGATACCCTGGGATTTATCTCTATAGCTATGATATCTTCCTTGTCATCGGGACTAACTGCAAACTGCACATTACAACCGCCAGCAAAATCGCCTATTGCACGCATCATTTTAATTGCCATATCACGCATTTTTTGATATGTAGTATCCGACAGCGTCATTGCAGGTGCGACGGTAATAGAATCTCCTGTATGAATACCCATTGGGTCCACATTCTCAATGGAACATATTATTACGACATTGTCATTATTGTCTCTAAGTAACTCAAGCTCATATTCCTTCCAGCCTATAACTGCCCTTTCAATCAGTACCTCATGGATAGGAGAGGTGTGCAAGCCTCTAGTCAGGAGCTTGTCAAAGTCTTTAGCCTCGTGTACAAAGGCTGCACCTGATCCGCCTAAGGTAAAAGATGGCCTGATAACTAGGGGGAAACCAAGTTCCTGCGCATCCTCTTTCCCTTTTAAAAAGGAATTGGCAACCTTAGATGGTGCTACAGGAATACTTATCTCATTCATTAAAGCCCTAAATGATTCCCTGTTTTCTGTAACCTCAATCGCATCTATTTCTACACCAATAATTTTAACATTATATTTATTCCATATTCCTTTATCATCTGATTCAATACAAAGATTTAAGGCGGTCTGCCCTCCCATTGTAGGCAATACAGCATCAATTTCTCTTTCATCAAGAATCTTTACGATTGAATCTGTTGTTAGGGGCAACAGATAGATGTGATCTGCTATTACCTTATCCGTCATAATTGTTGCCGGATTGGAATTAATGAGTGTAACTTTTATGCCTTCCTCTTTAAGAGACCTGGCAGCTTGCGAGCCCGAATAATCAAATTCACAGGCTTGGCCGATAACAATGGGGCCACTCCCAATTATAAGTACGGATTTAATAGATTTATCTGCAGGCACCTGATTGACTTTTTAAATTAAAGAAACGAAATAACATAGAAATCCTGATACGCAAATTTAATCAGAATACTTAATATTAACCTTTGTTTATCAAAATAATACCAATAAAAAAAGCCTTCCCAGGCTGAGAAGGCTTTAAATTTATTCCAAGCTGATATTTATTTAGAAACTACAAACCGTCCATTAAAAATGTTCGAGGCATCTATTTCCAATACCCTGTAGAAATAAATACCTTCCGAATAGTTTTCAACATTCAGTGCTTTTTTATTCTCATCCAAATTTAAACATTGAACCAAACTCCCCACAGCATCATATATAAATACCAACACCTGATTATCTGAAGCACTTTTAAAGTGAATAAAATCATTTGCCGGATTAGGATAAACAACAATAAATTGCTCATTCAAAATATTTGGGATACCAACAGGTGTAACCGTAATAAGTTGACAGCTAAAATCTGTCCCACAGCTATCTGTAACGGTTAAACATACATTATATATTCCCGGAATGGCATAAGTATAGGATGGATTTTGAACAGAAGATGTACCTGCCAGATCACCAAAATCCCAGGAATAAGTAGCTGCTCCAGTAATGGTAGAAACATCCGTAAATGATGTACTTAGATTTGAAGTAGAATAATTAAAATTTGAAACAGGCGTCGGACATCCACTGGTAACTGTCACTAATTGACAGCTAATATTTACACCGCAGGTATCTGTAACGGTTAAACATACACTGTATGTTCCAGGAAAGGCATAAGTATAAGTTGGATTCTGAACAGTATCGGTGCCAATCAGATCACCAAAAGTCCATAAATAGGTGGTGGGCCCAGTAGTCGATGAAACATTCGTAAATGCTGCACTTAAATTTGACGTTGTATAATTAAAATTTGATAAAGGTGTAGAACATCCGTTGGTAACAATTACCTGTTGACAACTGACATTTGCACCACAACTGTCTATAACTGTAAGGCAGACATTATATGTTCCTGAGATTAGATAAGTATAAGATGGATTTTGACTTGTATCAGTGCCAATCAAATCACCGAAGGTCCAGAAATAGGTGCCTGCTCCACTGGTTGTAGAAGTATCATTAAATGTTGCACTTAAATTTGATGTGGTATAGGTAAAACCAACTACTGGTGGTGGGCAGCCTCCTGAAGTATCTATCAACGTTACAAATTGACAGCTAACATTTGTTCCGCAACTATCAGTAATAGTCAAGCATACATTATATACACCTGGGAATAAATAAGTATAGCTTGGATTCTGGCTTGTAGAGCTACCTATAAAATCTCCAAAAGCCCAGGAATAGGTACTGCTTCCAGTAGTTGTTGAGCTATCTGTGAATGTGGCAGTTAAGGTGGACGTGGTATAAGTAAATGCGACTATGGGCGATGGGCAGCCACTTGAGGTATCAATAATCGTTACAAGCTGGCAGCTGAAACTAGTACCACAACTATCAATAATGGTCAAGCATACATTATATACACCTGGGAACAAATAAGTATAGCTTGGATTCTGAATCGTACTTGTGCCCACAAAATCTCCAAAATCCCAGGAATAGGTACTGCTTCCAGTAGTTGTTGAGCTATCTGTAAATGTGGCAGTTAAGGTGGACGTGGTATAAGTAAATGCGACTATGGGCGATGGGCAGCCACTTGAGGTATCAATAATCGTTACAAGCTGGCAGCTGAAATTAGTGCCACAGCTATCAGTAACGGTCAAGCATACATTATATACACCTGAGAATAAATACGTATAACTTGGATTCTGGCTTGTAGAGCTACCTGTAAAATCTCCAAAATCCCAGGAATACATAGTACTGCCTGTAGTATTTGAGGTATCAATAAATGTAGCCGTTAAGTTTGACGTCGTATAAGTAAATCCAGCAATAGGTGGCGGACAACCAGAGCTAATTACAATTGCCTGACATGCTGTATCACTGCCACAAGAGTCTGTTACGATCAAGCAAACATTGTATGTTCCGGGAGCACTGTATGTATAGATTGGGCTGGGTAATATTGAGCTACCTAAACTATCCCCAAAATCCCAATAGTATGTGGGCAATCCTGTTGTAGCTGAACTATCAAAAAAAGCAACAGATGACCCTACGGCCATGTGAATAAAATTGGCAACAGGGGGTGGGCATGAAGTATCCATTACAGTTACAAAGTAACAGCTGACATCTGAACCACAGCTATCACTAACAGTTAAACATACATTATATATACCTGGAAAAGAATAGGTATAATTTGGATTCTGAATACTATCAGTTCCAAGCATATCACCAAAAGTCCAGTAATAGCTGACTGCGCCGCTGGTAGCAGAGGTATCCGTAAATGAGGCACTTAAATTTGAAGTAGCATAGGTAAAACCAGATGTTGGTGGCATACATCCTCCAGATGTATCTATCACCGTTACAAATTGACAGCTAATATCAGTACCACAGCTGTCTGTAACCGTTAAACACACATTATATACTCCAGGAAGAGTATAAGTATAGCTAGGGTTTTGAATCGTATCTGTACCAATAAAATCTCCGAAATCCCAGGAATAATATACTATACCAGTGGTTTGCGAGGTATCTGAAAAGCTAACTATAAGGCCACTAGCCCCATAGTTAAAGCCTGCACTTGGCGATGAACATGTTGAAGTGACAGAATCTACCGTAAAGACAATAGAATCTGATGGACCAGGTAAGATACCTGGCGTGCATGGTGGTCCACCAAAGCCTTGATCCACCTGGTAAATAAATTTGTAGGTACCTACAGCAAGTGGGGTTATTAAAAATGTATCTATAGCACCGCATATAGATGGGAGCATACCAAGGCAATGCATGGCTGAGGCATAAAAGTTATTGCCTGTTTGGTTGATTGTCTTAGTATATGCATCGCAAGCAGAGTTGGTAAAAGTACAATTGGCCAGCAGCAATATGGTATCCTGTGGATTAGGATTCGCAGGCACCACTGTCAGGGAATTGATAATTTGTGCATTTGAGGTACTGAATATACATGTGATCAATATAGTTATAAAGGCATATATCTTTTTCATAATGCTATTTAATAATATTAAACTTTCCATGATAAACCATTCCGGAGGCATCACTTATATAGTAAAAATAAAGCCCAGTAGCCATATCATTAGTTGAGACCCTGTTATTGCTGGCATTGAAAACCGTTGATTTAATCTGGTCACCTATAACATTATAAATCTCAAACCTCAGATCATTTTCTGTATTGAGATCTATATACAGCTCATTCCTAACCGGATTGGGGTACAGATTTACAAGTAGCTTATTGGTGATGTATGTAAGGCCTACACTCCCCAGCCCCACGCTAACGCTATCACTATAAGTGCAACCATTGGCATCCGTAACTGCAACACCATATACGCCTGATGATAATCCGGTTGCGGTAGCCAGGTTTTGAACAGGGTTTGTACTCCAGACATAAAAATAAGGGCTAGTACCACCACTTACCGTGATCATTGCAGTACCATCTGAAGCACCAGCTGATGATTCAGAAGTCGAGCTCATTACCCCCATAAGGGCTCCTGGCTCATTTACATCCAATTGGCTTCCTGTAAGGGTGCATCCATT
>DTSC01000401.1 GCA_012965625.1 Flavobacteriales bacterium
TGCTTCTAGCTTTATTGCTTGCTCAATAGCATTTAGTTTATCTCAGGAGATCGAAGCAATTGATCTAGTTAATGAAAATAGTAAAAATCTATATGAGATCTACAAAGAAACAGGTAACATTGATAAGGCATTAGAAATGTATGAGCTGTATATAAAAGCAAAAGACACTTTAGAAAAACAAAATGCTATTGAGCAAGCAATAAAGCTAGAAGCAAATAGAAAATATGAAGAACAAAAATTAGCAGATAGCATTAGGCATCAAGAAGAAATTAAACGTGAAAAGATAATACGCTACGGGTTAATTGCTTTTGCAGTACTGATACTAGTTTCACTGGTAATAATCTTTATCAGTTTAAAAAAGACAAAATCCCAGAAGGACATTATAGAAACTCAACATAATTCTCTTACAGACAGCATCAGCTATGCCAAGAAGATACAAGATGCGCTAATGACCTCAACCTTATATATGAAGGAGATATTACCAGAAAGTTTTATATTTTTTAAGCCAAAGGATGTAGTGTCTGGAGATTTCTACTGGTTATATAGATCACCAAAAGGAGATATCTACTTTACCGTAGCTGACTGCACAGGACATGGAGTTCCAGGAGCTTTTATGAGTATGATCGGCACTTCACTGCTCAATGAGAACATCATAGAGAACAAGATAGAGGATACAGCACAGGTACTCAATAATATGCGGGATCAAATTATAAAATCACTAAAACAAGAAAGTATATCTGGAGATAGCAAAGACGGAATGGACATGGCGCTTTGTAAGCTGGATCCAAACAATAGAACACTTGAGTACGCTGGAGCCTTTAATCCACTTATACACATTAACAGAAAAAAGATAACCCAGATAAAAGCAGACCCACAACCTGTAGCCCTTTTTACTGGAAATAAAACACCATTTACCAAACACGAAATTCAGCTCGAAAAAGGAGATATGATCTACATCTTTTCAGATGGCTTTTCCGACCAGTTCGGAGGTGAAAAAGGCAAGAAATACAAATCGGCAAATCTAAAACACTTTCTGCTTTCTATTCAGGATAAGGATATGGAAACTCAACACACCTTACTAAGCGAAGAGTTTGATAGTTGGAAAGGAACCTACGAACAAATAGACGATGTGTGTGTGATGGGAGTGAGGGTTTAGCTACTCCCTAACCACCTTCAGCTCTTCAACTATATCTCCATAAGCTACCCTAAAGATGTAGATACCCTTAGCATAATCCTTAAGGCTTATAGTAGTGTTATTTGTGGACTTTAAGAGCCTGCCTGACAGGTCAAATACCTCAACATTAATTGAACCATTATAACCGTTTATATAAAGGATAATAAGGTCTTTGGTCGGGTTAGGATAAGCTAATATTTGATCAAATATATTTTCATAAATACCAACTGTAAAAGCACCGGTATTTCTAATGCCAAGGCTCTGATTATAATAGGAACCACTTGCTGTAGTTTTTAAATTTACTGCTTTAACAATGTAGGTTATTAATCCAGGCGAGGTTATGGTACTATCCACAAAATAAGTACCTGTAATAATGCTGCTATTGACTTTAATGTAACTAGATGCGTTTTCATATAACCTGTAAACATTATATCCAATTACATTATCAGTACTTGCTGTCCATGATAATTCAGCCACATTATTATTGTTTGTCACTATTAAATTACTGGGGGGGTCAATATAATGCATCCTGAGAGTAGGATCTCCCATTAATGAAATATGCACCCATTTTGCAAAAGTATTCAGCGTGCTGCCAAAATAATAACTTGTGTTATTTTGGGTCAGTAAGCTACTAAAACCGATATTCTCTCCCAATGCCATGTGATGGACTTCCCATTGTGGTCTTCCTGCCCAAAATGAATTTAATGTCTGACCTTGCGCTATAACTGCTCTTAAAAAATTATTGTCACTGTCCCAATCGCCAAAATAA
>DTSC01000402.1 GCA_012965625.1 Flavobacteriales bacterium
TCCGAAGTAAGTTTTAATTGCGAAGTGATAAAAGCAACTTTATGTGCCTCAATTTCTTTTCGTCTATCCTTAGGCGCATCTTCAGGTGGGAGTTGTGCATGCGCTAGTATACCACTTAAGAATAATATAAGTCCTAGTAATCCAATTTTTAAAGTTTTCATAATTTGTAGTTTTAGTTGATTTCGTTAATAATTGTTGTTAAATCAATATCATCCTCCAATAAGTATTCTATTATCTCTTCATCATTAATATTGTCCTCAAATCCACCAACATTGTCTGTTTTCAGGTACTCATTGATCAGGTCCTCTTCGTTTATCTCATAAATAGCTCCGGTAAAAAGATATTCTCGAATCTCTTCATTAGTGAAATTTTGCAGAGCCAGTTGTTCATTACTATTTTCAGGATTATAAACCAAAAGGGAAATTGCAATAAGTATTACGCTGGCCGCAGCGGCAATTGACCTGGGTTTTATAAGTCGCAATATTCTATTGACCTTATAATGGTCTTCCTCAATACATTGTTCTTTGATTTTAGCAGGGAGTTCTTCAAAATATCCATGTGGGACACTGAAAATATTCTTCCTTTTGATGCTGGAGAGGGTGGGGGCATTCTCCTTAAGCTCTTCAGTGATTTCTTGCGCTATGTTTTTTCCTGTTGTCATTTACTGCTTTGATACATTTTATTGAAAAAGGTTTAATCTTCCTTTAATATATTTTCAATTTTCTTTACTGCATGATGGTAGGATGCTTTTAATGCTCCAATACTTGTTTTTAATATATTCGACATATCTTCATATTTCATTTCATCAAAATACCGCATATTAAACACAAGTCTTTGCTTATCTGGTAATGTGAGAATAGCCCTTTGTAATATTAAATGTATCTCATCTCCGGAATGCGGGCTCCTATCATCAGGCATGTTTCCTATTTGTTGTTCTGCGTCTTCAATTGGGATAAATAGCTTGGTTTTTTTCTGTTTCAAAAAAGTTAAGCTCTCATTAGTTGCTATTCTGTACAGCCAAGTATATAAACCAGATTCTGCACGAAACCTAGCAAGGCTTTTCCAGACTTTTATAAAAACGTTTTGTAATACATCATTAGTGTCATCATGGTCAATTAATATTTTTTGGATATGCCAATAAAGTCGCTCTTGATAATTTTTGACCAATAAATCGAACCCTTTGCTAGGGTTGGTATTAAAAGTGCGTAATATTTCTTTGTCAGAATACTCGGTCATAGCCAAATTGCTGCTTGAAAACCACAGGGTTTACAAACTCTTTATTATGTAATTCCATATTGAATTAAATAATCACATAAAATATGTAAATATTTGATAAATAACAAGTTAAGACTTTAACAGAATTATATTTGGCGGGCTATTTCCGAGTTATTACCCGTTTTGTAGCATCAACAATGTCTGGAATATCCAAGCAATATTTCTTCATTAATTGGTCAGGTGTTCCGCTCTCACCAAAGGTGTCATTTACTGCTACCATTTCAATGGGTTTTGGTATATTTAGTGCAAGACATTGTGCAATGGAATCTCCCAATCCCCCATTTCTTTGGTGTTCTTCGGCAGTAACTGCACATCCTGTTTTGTCCACTGATGCTAAGACTGCCTCAGTATCTAAAGGTTTAATGGTGTGTATGTTTATTACTTCTGCATTAATACCTTCTTTTGATAGAATCCCTGCTGCTTGGATAGCCTTCCATACCAGATGACCAGTAGCAAAGATAGATACATCAGAGCCTTCTATTAAATGTAAGGCCTTTCCAATTTCAAACGTTACATCTTTTTCAGTGAAATTAGGGACATTAGGTCTTCCAAAACGGAGATAGACTGGGCCTAAGTGGTTGGCAATGCTTATAGTTGCTGCTTTTGTTTGGTTATAATCACATGGATTAATTACCACCATGTTCGGTAGCATTTTCATTAATCCAATGTCCTCCAATATCTGGTGAGTTGCCCCATCTTCACCTAAGGTTAATCCTGCATGAGATGCGCAAATTTTAACATTTTTGTCTGAATATGCAATGGATTGCCTGATCTGGTCGTAGACGCGTCCTGTAGAGAAATTAGCAAAGGTTCCAGTAAATGGTATTTTGCCTTCTATTGTTAATCCTGCAGCAATTCCCATCATATTAGCTTCAGCGACTCCTACTTGGAAAAAACGTTTAGGATGTTCTTTTCGAAAAGCATTCATCTGAAGGGAGCCTCCAAGATCAGCTGTAAGGCCTACAACATTTGGGTTTAATCTTCCTAATTGCAGCAATCCGGATCCAAATCCGGCTCTTGTTGATTTATTTTCTGTAGAAGTAATTTTATCTGGTATAATAGTAGTAGTGCCCATTTTTAGTATTTTGTGGTTTATGATCTGATTATTTAAGTGGTTAAAATTAAATAAAACAAGTATCTATTGGATTAAGATATTTTCACGAGTTATTAACTATTTATCGAATATTCTGCCATTTTAAGACAAATATTCAATTTTATCATCTGATTGCAGTCAAATTGTCAGGAATCTAGTAGTGGCACAAGTATTGTCATATGGAGAAACGAAAATTAATAATCAATAGATATAAATAATAAAGATAAAAGATGACAACTGGAAATATCAATGTGCAATCAGAGAATATTTTTCCAATAATAAAGAAATTCCTCTATTCTGATCACGAAATTTTTCTTAGAGAGCTAGTTTCAAATGCTATAGATGCTACCCAAAAATTAAAAGCTTTGTCAGCGTTGGGGAAAGTTAAAGGAGAAGTTAATGACCTTAAGATAGATGTTATAGTTGATAAGTCGGCAAAGACAATCACTATTAAAGATAGTGGGCTTGGAATGGATGAGGTAGAAGTTGAAAAATATATCAATCAGATAGCCTTTTCAGGCGCTGAAGAATTTGTGAAAAAGTACAAGGAAAAGACTGATGCAGCCAATATGATTGGGCATTTTGGATTGGGTTTTTATTCTTCATTTATGGTTTCTGATAAAGTTGAAATTATTACCAAGTCTTATAAGAAAACTGCAAAAGCAGTAAAATGGGAATGTGATGGGAGTCCAAAGTATAAGATGGAGGCGCACGACAGGAAAGACCGGGGTACAGATGTGGTCTTATATATTAATGATGATTCTGTGGAGTTTCTTGAAGATTCCAAGATCAATGAATTGTTGACAAAATATTGCAAATTTCTTCCTATTGAGATTAAGTTCGGCACCAAAACAGAAACCAAGAAAGATAAAAAAGATGAAAAGAAAGAGATAGAAGTTGTAACAGACAATATAATTAACAATCCAAATCCTGCCTGGAAAAAACAGCCTTCTAAATTGAAGCTTGAAGATTACAATAGTTTTTATAGGGAGCTATATCCCTTTAATTTTGAAGAACCTCTTTTTCATATTCATCTAAATGTAGATTATCCGTTTAATCTTACTGGCATTTTGTATTTCCCTAGGCTTAAAAATAAGGTGGAAGTACAGAAAGATAAAATACAATTATACTGCAATCAAGTCTTTGTAACTGATTCTGTAGAGGGGATTGTACCGGACTTTCTCACATTGCTTCATGGAGTAATAGATTCACC
Organism: Flavobacteriales bacterium; assembly: GCA_012965625.1. GTDB lineage: Bacteria > Bacteroidota > Bacteroidia > NORP154 > NORP154 > UWMA-0041. The sequence goes on from DTSC01000402.1 coordinate 3,582, forward strand.
AGATATACCATTGAATATTTCAAGGTCTTATTTGCAAAGTGATGCCCGTGTTAAGCAGATCTCCAGTCATATAACAAAGAAAGTTGCAGATAAACTTGGAGAGATCTTTAAAAAAGACAGAAAAGATTTTGAAAAAAAGTGGGATGATATTAAGATATTTATTGAATATGGTATGATTGCAGAGGATAAATTTTATGATAAAGCGTGCAACTTTACTTTATTGAAGAATACCGAGAATCAATATTTTACCTTTGAAGAATACGAAAAAAAGATCAAGCCAAACCATACAGACAAAGACAAAAAGTTGGTATACCTATATGCTTCAAATGTGGATGATCAGTATACTTATATACAGGCAGCAAAAGATAGGGGATATGATGTATTAGTTATGGATTCTCCATTAAGTGCTCACTTTGTTGGTAAACTTGAGCAAAAGTTAGAAAATGTATCATTTGTCAGGGTAGATTCTGATACCATTGATAAATTGATCAACAAAGATGAGAAGCAAGTTTCTAAGCTTTCAGCAAAAGATCAGGAGAAACTCAAGCCAATTATTGAGGGAATAGTACCAAAAGATAAATTTATGGTCGTCTTTGAAAGTTTAAGTGAAAAGGACCAGCCATTTAGCATAACCCAGCCTGAGTTTGCAAGAAGAATGAAAGACATGAATCAAATTGGTGGAGCCGGAGGCGGTATGATGGGCATGATGCCTGAAATGTATAATCTCGTGGTTAATTCTAATCACCCATTAATTTCAAGAATTCATGCTGAAAAAGACCAAAAGAAGAAAAAACTACTAACTAAACAGGGAGCTGACCTTGCTTTATTGTCACAGAACATGCTAAAAGGAGAAGAGATGACCAAATTTATCTCCAGGAGTTTAGAGATGATCTAGAAAAGTATTTTTCAGGTTTTATAAAAGTTCGTTGGCTAAGTTAGCCAGTTCAGAACGTTCTCCTCGCTCCAGTGTAACATGTGCAAATAGAGGATTACCTTTCAATCTGTCTATAATATAAGTAAGACCATTACTGTGTTCATCAAGGTAGGGCGAGTCTATTTGGTTAACATCTCCTGTAAAAATAATTTTGGAATTTTCGCCAGCCCTTGTAATGATTGTTTTAACTTCATGAGGTGTTAAGTTTTGAGCTTCATCTACAATAAAGATGATGTTCGATAAACTTCTTCCTCTTATATAGGTGAGGGGGGTTATAATTATCTTTGAGTTTTTTTGCATCTCTACAATTAAGCGATGTTTCCGATCATTATCGCTAAATTGATTTTTAATGAAGTTGAGGTTATCCCAAAGTGGCTCCATATATGGGTCAATTTTTTCATTTACATCACCAGGTAGATAGCCAATGTCTTTATTGCTTAGTGGCACAATAGGCCTGGCTAAGACGATCTGCTTGTATCGTTTTCTTTGTTGAATGGCACCAGCCAAAGCTAATAAGGTCTTGCCAGTCCCTGCAACACCCTGCAAGGTCACAAGCCGAATATTCGGATTTAAAATCGCATGCAATGCAAATGTTTGTTCCGCATTTCTTGGAACAATCCCATAACTTTCCTGACTAGCCACTCTTTCAAAATGCCTGTTTTCAGGATTAAAAAAAGCCAAGGATGAGGATTTGCCATTTTTAAGAATATAATAGTGATTATCAATTTTGTTTTTTATTCCTGCCGTATCCTCTTCAAGATATCCCTTTTCCATAATATTTTGAATAACATTTGAAGGAATATTGTTGATCTGCTCTTTACCCATATACAGATCAGTAAGATCCTTGACATTTCCCGTTTCATAATCTTCTGCATTGATGTTTAAAGCTTTTGCTTTAATCCGAAGGTTAATGTCCTTAGTTACTAAGATTACAATGGAATTTTTTTCTTCCTTCTTTAAAGACAGAGCTGCATTTAAAATTTTATGGTCTGGTTTTCTTTCATCAAAAACTTTTTCAGCATCAACATTAAGGTTGCCGTTTCCATTCATAACGATCTTAAATTTACCCTTTCCTTTTCCATTTAGTGGAATCCAGTCTTGAAGTGTATTGCTTTTGGAAAGTTTGTCAATCCGCCTAATAAACTCTCTCGCCTCAAAGTTTTTATTCTCATTTCCACGCTTGAAATTATCAAGCTCCTCCAAAACTGTAATTGGAATTGCTACATCGTGTTCACCAAAATTGTTAATTGCATTGTGGTCGTGGAGAATTACAGAGGTATCAAGGACATATATCTTTTTCTTATTTCCTTTTTTCCTATCCATGTATAATAAAATATGTTATACCAATTAGTGGCTACGAATAATGTAAAGTAAAATTACTATGACTTATTATGTGATAATTAAGTATTTTAAAAAGTAATTAACCATTGATTTTTAATAATTATTTGTAGGGAAAAGTATTATTTATTTTTATAGGACAAGCTAGTCCTGACGCATTTGAATCACATTTTTCTAATCTATTGAATTGCAATGAATTACAAGGTTGTTAACAATGTTAATAACTATAGTTAATATATTGTTAATAAGAAACAATAAGAAAATTTGGTAGAATAATTTAGCCTTTATATTTTTGGGCTACCAAGTGAGAGATAAAATGCATCACAACAATAGGCAAGGTAGCTTGCTGCTTGGCTTGGTTGAAGTGAAGGCATCTCGAAACTATAAACGCTGGAAACGCAAACTGAAAGATTCCAATGGCCTCGAAAGAGGTTGCCGAAAGGCAATTTGGAATTGAAACCGACTCCGACTTGTCGGATTAGGCAAAAGGTCAAGTTTCCAATAGGTTTTGAATCTGAAAGGGTTAGAATTGAGTGAATAGCTTCTAAAGGGAAGAAAACAAGAAGGTGAGGAAGGGCGCTTAGGTGTCAGACCAAACCAGAAAGGGATCATCTCCAACACGGCAGATTTCTTGGAAAGCTGGTTCGCCAGAAATATGAGGAATAGGCTAACGGTAAGGGAGCTAGAAAGCTTGACTTGTTCCGAAAGGGGCCTCTGGGTAGTCTTTGACGATTTAGAGAAAAAAGACAAATTTTAGAGTAAGCTTAACGCAGGGTTGTCAGATTTGGAAGGGTTGGCCCCGAAAGGAAAGACTCGGAAGATGAAGCAAGAATAACAGTAACTTGGCATCTTAGCGCAAGCTGAGGTGGAAACGGGAAACGATTCGCAAGAAACGGTTCCCGTTTCTTGTTTTTATTCCTTTCCATAATTTCAACAATTCTTACAAGACTTTAATAAAATGGAAATTCTTGAAATTATTCTTAATCATTGTGTTAGTATAGAGCCATTAAAATTATGAACTTTAGGTCTTTAAAGGTTTTATACATTTTATTCTTATCCATCATTATTGTTACTTGCCAGATTTTTATTACTATAAATACTTATGCGCAGCTGCCTACAAAAGAAATAAAGAAACAAGAGTGGATTGAAAAGAACAAGGAGCTAAAAGAAATTTATGGGGTAAATAAACAATTAGCTCCAGGTTTTGAACTTGCCTCCTTAATTGCACTCTCCCAATTTCCCGAATTAATTCCTCTCAAGATTGATATTATTTATTCCAAAATTAAGACTACTATGCAGGCTCGTCCTACAATTTGGTTTTTGTTAAGAAAAAAAGAAAACAGAGGTTATAAGGTCATTATAAATTCC